>JAGLHR010000470.1 GCA_023143415.1 Thiomargarita sp.
CGAGAAAAAACGGTCCGAACCATTGGTTACGAAAATTTAATATTTATGATGTTGACAGATTAACCCACCATTTTCTGTCGTGCCAACTTTGAAATCTAATTGATTTGAGATAAATTGTCAAGAAGGTTGTTGCCTCAGAAAACGAGAAAACATTTATTTCCACGCGACATTCCAAATTGAAATCGAATCCAAAATGAAAAAGGTTCATGGAAGACAGATAAACCCCATAATAGAGAAATGGTGATCATTGGTAAAAACTTCTGATAAACTCAAATCTTGCATGACTGCAAATGAAGTACAGTCAACAAAGGAAAATTTTTGATCATTATACTTTTCAAAGATTTTCCAAGCTTTTTTGTTCATGCCATTCATTCACTCGTACTACTTCCACAAGACGACTTTTTACCAATTGTTGAGTCATATTCCAAAACTTGGTTGCAACGGAATGATTTAGTTTATAACGCATCAAAGTCACTGATTCGCTTACATTGTTAGTTGTTACTAAAATATAACCATCATCAAGCAATTGCTTATTCATTTCTTCTGCGATAGCATGATCAACATCACTTTTATCAGCCAATGCATACCATGCCCACGTATCTGCAAAGATTTTTTGTTGCATGTTCCATGTCCTTATTTATTGTAAAGATACAAGTCATGGTTACGAGCGACATCGTGTGGTGAAGTGCTATGACCCAACCCCAAGCCTAATTCACGCATAAGATTACGCCCTTGTTCAAGGCTTAGTTCCCGTTTTACTGGCTGGGCTGGTTTTCGATAACCGTCAAGATAATGCGCTAATGCTATGTATATGATTTCGGAAATGCTTTCACATCTTTGCATAGCAAGGTGTTGAATTTGTTCTTGTAATTCAAAAGGAATTTTAATCGTCAATTCCAAGGGAGATGTTTTTTCTAACATAATTAATGGTTCCAGTTGTTTTTCAATAAGTTTAAAAGAGTTTTTTGAAAAAAACTTGGTTTCTTGCAATCAAATTTAATACTTATGACAGATTAACCCACCATTTTCTGTCGTGTGAACTTTGAAATCTAATTTATTTAAGATAAATTGTCAAGAAGGTTGTTGCTGAACATCCGTTTTTTTAATCAGTACAACGGATTTTTAGAACAAAAAAAAACCTGACAGGTTTTTAAAACCTGTCAGGTTTACGCCCAGAAGTAAATTTGATGAGTGCTTGACTCGATCATCGCCAGTTTTTCGTCTGACGACAATAATTACAAGGATTGTTAGCCTGCAACAATACCCATCAAAATTGAAAAGACTTCTCCGGTATCTTCTGGAATAGTATGGCTATGAATATTTTTAACAATATGCTTATTTTTGCGATCTAAAATCCCAAATTTCCAAAGATCACCTAACGTAACCGCACCATAAAGGATTTCTATCTCCTCATTTTCTTCATATTTATCAAGGGCGATTAATTCCACTGCTAATTGATTAAATCCATTATCTATGTCTTTCTTCTTGGCTTCTATGATTATTAAATCTTGCTTAGCTATCAAAAAGTAGTCTAAAAATCCACTTAATTTATCATCAATATCCAGTGAATATTCAACATTAATAGCCATATTTGTGGTTCTAGCCATTTCTAGCAATAGAGGTGCGACTAAAAACTCCCTTTTCGCCATCTCAGAGTTTAAAGTAATTTTAGGTAACAGTTACCAAAAATGTGACTTTTTAGTTTTTTCGCTGATCTGTCCACCTAAATAAACTTAGGTGTGACGCAACGATGGATGAACTGCGCATCCTCTACTAAGTCATCAATTGAATTCTTAGCTACTTTCCTGATTATGTTCAATGCTCCATTTACATCGGCATTAAATAATAATCCTTTTGCGGTTTGATACAAACCGCGTTTGATTCTCCGACCACTAAAACTCGGTTTATTCTTTAACTGGCGTTTTGGTAAGGTATCTAAATCTAAAGCACTTGCCTTCGATGTATAGCTTTCTTCATTGGTAAGAACGATTCCATTTTGCTGTTCAAATTTATAGCTAATAAGATCTATGAGCCTTGCGTGTGGAATCTGGACAAAGTTTTGATTATTTCGTTTACCTATCTTTATCCGGTTTTTCCATTGTTTATTTTTACCAATGATAAGCGTTCCTACTTGATTATCAATCAACCAGTTGACTACTTTACTACTTGCTTTATGTAGAGAATCATCTATTTTGGCATTTCGTTTTTCAGTTAAGCTTCTAATACGTTTTGATGATTTAACGCCTTTAGTTAACTTGGACTTCAACTTAGAAACTTTTTTATTCCAGTATTGATTGATAGACTTTAACCCCCTGCCGTTAACCATTACGTGCGATAAATCCGCTTGGTTTGTTGCTACAGTTATTAGGTTATTAACACCTAAATCAATACCTGCTATCTTCTTGTAATCCAGATCGTTATTTCTCATTTCCTCCGTATAGGTTACTTTAATAAGAAATTTATTCTTTTTTTGTATGATCTTAGCTTCTACAATCTCACCCTTTAAAGAGCTAATATCTAATATTAGATTTGTCTTACTAAGGCGTATTTGCCCTTTTGCTAATCCTCTAGTTCCTAATGCACATTTTTCATAAGTCACTGTATTAAATGACTTATTGTACTTTGGCATCTTTGGTCTTCCTGTAAAAGCATCATAAGCTTTTTTATAGCTCTTTAAAGCTTTGAACCATGAAGACCAATTAGTTGTTACTTGTTTCCATACTTGGTTAGAAACTTTCCTTGGTAGGCTTACCCAATTCTCATTTTGCTTCATCCCTACATAAACATCCTTGTAAGACAGGAATTTACCCTCATGAATGAGTGCTTGTCTTAACTGATAAAGTCCTACGTTATAGAGTTGTTTTGACTTGACACAAATCTCCATACACTCGTTATAGTAGGGATGCTTGCTTTTAATGACTTGTAATGTATAGGACTTGTTCATCGTTTTTGTTTCTTTTGCTTTTCCACCTCGTAGTGATTATTAACAACACCTGAAAACCATTTACATCGGCATTGATTAATAATATTAAAAACAATTATTGTTTTTAAGGTTTATAGCGTGTAAAACCAGCAATTGGAACGCATGACATATTATACACCTATTTGAAACCCCGTCAACAACTTTTTTATGTGTATAATTACATAAAATGTGATATAAAGTAACATTTTTTAATATATTTTAATTACACCGTATAGAAAGTTTCTTGGAGTTTTTTTACAAAATGCTTATCATAATCTTTATATTTTGGTAATTCGATTACCTCAAAGGCAAAGGAGTAACCAAATTCGCCCACAATTTCCTTGGTGGGATAATTCATTTCAAAGTAGTCACTGAAGGTATATTTTTTATTTTCTTTGAAAATGGATTTTTTCATACTAAACGTCTTGATGTGGTTTGATTATTCTGCATTCCCTCGAAAAAAACTGTTGAAATTCAGGTTGAAATTTTACACCTATTTTATTCCAACTATTTGATTTTTAATACAAAATAACCTTAGTCCAAACCTCTGAGGTTTTCAAAACCTCAGAGGTTTAAAAATAGAACACGAGACAATTATCGTTTCCTACGCTAGTCCAAACCTCAGAGGTTTTCAAAACCTCTGAGGTTTAAAAATAGGATGCTGGACAATTATAATTTCCTGCTTAACGATTGATTACTCCACAGTGACAGATACGATGTTTTGCTCATGGATGGTTTTATTGCCGTTATAATCAACATCCTCTAGCGCGTAGCAGTAGGTGTTTCCAGATACGACATTACTATCTGTCTCCGTATAAGTTGCACCCGATACTTCATCGCCTTTGGAATAAACTAAAGAGGTAATCGCTTTATCTGTATAATGCGCTTGTTTATCGGAACATTTCCCGTCTTCCAAGGGTTGGTTTCTTAAAATGACAAAACCAGCATTGCTTTTCTCAGTACCCGTCTCCCAGTTTAATGTCACTTTTCCTTCAGCAGCGACGGCGTTGAAAGAATAAAGAGTGACTGATAGGGGTTTGACAGTTGTTATAACATTGCCACAATCGGAATCGCCCTCTTCTGCTGATACGCAGGCGGTATTAGAAATGGGTGTACTCGGATGACTATGACTCACTTCAACTTGGAAAGTGCAAATGCTTGAATCCCCACTATCCATCGTACCAATAGGGAAGGTAACTGTGCCAGCATTCTCACTGCCACCACAAGTCGCTGAATCAGAGACATACGTGGTATTTGCGGGCAATTCATCTGTAACAGTAACACCAGTCAGAGTTTCAGAGGTGTCATTATACACTTTTAGGGTGTATTCTAATTTCCCCCCTTTCTTAATAGACGAAGGATTAGCCGTCTTAGTGATATTTAAGGCTGGTTCAACAGGTGTCGTGATACTTGTGCAGTCGGAATCGCCCTCTTCTGCTGATACGCAAGCGGTATTAGAAATGGATATATCAGCAATGAGTTCAACATCATCTACAAACCAACCATTACCAGAACCAGATGTGTCAGTTGCCATGCGGAAACGGATTTGCACCATTTTACCATTGTAGGCACTGAGATTCACCAACGTTTCTACATAACCACCACTATTGCCAGAGAAAGCATAACGATATCCAATAGGGCTTTCATCTGCAAAAATAATGCTATTGTACCCATTTTGGATCATCTTTGACTCTAAGTCTTGCCACTCAGTACCCCCATCGGTTGATATTTCTACAACACCACCATCATAATAATCTTCAGTATCATAGTCATGCCAGAAATGTAGGATAGGATTTATCCCTGCCACCATGACGGGATTGCTCATTATCAAGTATTGATCACTGAGACTGCCTATGTCTTCTGCAAACCAAGCAAAAGAACCACTGTTTGGATTAGTGTTATTCAGTATCCAGTCGATTGAACCTAAACCATGCGACACTGTCCAGTTACCTGCACCGTTTTCCATATCATCAGCGAAAAGCTGCATCGTGTTACTTATATTACGATTCACTTTAACTTGAAAAGTGCAAGTATTTGAATCACCATTGTTCATCGTGCCAATGGGGAAAATAATGATGCCATTATTTTCACTGCCACCACAAGTCGCTGAATTCTGGACATACGTGGTATTTTCGGGCAACTCATCTGTAATAATCACTCCCGTCAAAGTGCCAAGTGTGTCATTACGCACTTCTAGGGTATATTCCAATTGAGCACCGATTCCAGCCGGCGATTTATTCGCTATCTTATTGATTTTTAAAGTATTTAAGCAAACAGGCGACATGTCAAAGGCTTCTGTACCATCAGTGCTACTAAAAGAATCGCCTTGATCAGCACTGTAGCCAAGCCCCCGCTTGGCAAAAGCTTCCCAGATAAGGCATTGGTTTGCACCGCCATTATTATTCTGATCAGCTAATAAAATCGCATCGCGCCCATCAACAAATCCCGGCAGGCAGGGTTGTAATTTCATACCGTCAATAACCAGTTGAATGGCTATATTATTGCCACCTGTTCCAGAATATAAATCCGGATCGAAGCCGTATTTAGAAATCAGCGCCCATTGCATTTCCCATAGCATAGTCGCCCAGACGAATCCAACCTCATGCGGAACGGCTAACCCGCTAATATCACCGTAGGTGTAAGGATTAACCATCATGTCCGTACTGTAATGGGCAGGGCGGAGACCTTGGCCATCTGGTGCTTCACCTAAAACATAGGGTCCAATACCACGGGCAGTTGTACTTGTGTCGCTGGCTTTAGTGGTCAGAATCATGGCTAACCAGTCACTCCAACCTTCACCCATTTGTTCACCATCTATCCAGCCATATACCCCATTCATAAGACAGTAATCCGTACTGGGTCCCCCAGTTAAACGGTTGGAAATACCATGCCCGTATTCATGGATGACAATGCCATTATCAAAATCACCATCGCGTCTAGGATTTGTTATATCCCACAAATACATTTGCATACGTGGAGCCTGACCATCAGGCGGGGTGGCAAAATTGGCATTATTGAACTTAAAGCAATCTGCACCATCTTGTGCATCCGCTTGAACCGCATCATCGCCTAAACCGCCATGACCATAATTGTTTTGCTGGAAATTACCACTGACTTCGTCAAAGCCATAGTGGTAAAAAATATCGTGTATGATATTGTTCAAGTAGAACAGGTTGCTCACAGAGGCTTCTACATAGTTTTGGGGATCGTCACTAGATTCCCAAGGAAAATCAAAAATCAGGTTAACACCGCCATCAGGACGAAAACCACCATTATCATTGCAATCCCAATCTTCTTGGGCAAACACGTTATTACCGCGTGTATCGGTATATTCTGCACCAGGTGCGCCGTTAATATCATGCCAGCCATAAGGGGAAGCGTTGTCATCAGCGGGCATGTTAATTAAAGAATGGGAAACACCTGGGTCTTCAGGGCTGGCATAAGGTACAGGGAATACCTTGTAATCATTGTCACTGACAACCCGGTTGTTTTTAGAAAGCACTTCACCCGTTTCGGCATCTACCCGTGTAACCCACCAATCTTGTGTAGATAGGCGCGTTTCCGAATTCCAAACCAAACGTACTTTACCTCCATCAATAGGCTGATACATGAGTTTTACAGGAATGCTATTCAGAGAAAAGTCCCCACCACTCAGGGTAACAGCCATCGCTGGACCAAACGTCTGTGTCTGCGCCATTAAAGCATCTGTTGTTATCGTTTGACTAAAATGCTGTGCGACAAATCCGACAGATTCATAAGCTGAAATTAAAGGAGTTGTGCGATTAATGGCCTTAGCCAGATTGGGAACAAAATGGTTGTTCACATTAATAACACTGCCATCAGCAGCAATATTGATACTGATATCTCCGCTGAAAACTTCAATATCGTTATACTGCTGGCGCAGATAGATATGGGTAACCCCATTATGCTTAGTCACATAGAGGTCTTTAACGACCATGTTGTTCAGATCAGCCTGGGTAATCCCCAAGCTGTGCAGGTGCTTGTTAAGATAGTCAAGCGCAATATTGTATGGCTTGCCTTGATTTGGACCAGTCAGAAGGCGATCTGGTGAAGCACTTTCCGCAACACTGTTTAACATCAGTGCATAAAGTAATAGAAACGCTCCTGAGAAGAAGCGTATAAATTTGTTAGTGATCATTGATTTTTCCTCTAATATAGTTGTTCAGATAAATAAATTCACTAAAAACCTCATTCACTAAAAACCTCAGAGGTTTAATTCCAACTATTTTTCTGAACATCTATATAACAATTGATAACGATTCAACATTGAAATTTATTTTTAGGCTTAGAGCGTAGGGTAGGTAGGAACGAAGTGGAAACCCACCATTAATCTAAAAATAGTGGGTTTCGCGGTAGCGAACTCGCTACGCTCGCTGGCGATTATTTCAAGTGACAATGAATAGAAACTTGAACATCAAAATAGACTTAGGAATGTGCATGAAATAAAATCGACAACTAGACCTGACAGGTTTCCAAAACCTGTCAGGTCTGATTCAACATAGATTTCAAGTGACAAGGAATAGAAACTTGAACATCAAAATAGACTTAATCACGGATGCGTACATGTCATTGGGAACAAATTCATGCACGCTTCAGCGATATCAGTCTCACAACTCGGTACTAATGCACCGGAGGAATTGGGAATGAAAATGAAGTGGATAGTTTTGCCAGCAAAACAAGCAGCGACACCCTCAGCTTCTGTTTTCATGATCGCATCAAGGTGTAATGGCTCATGCGTTTCAAACCTGTCGGTGTAAACACCAGTGGGCGGTGTTATAACATCAGAAAGTGGGATAGGCCATTCTCCGGTCTCTTGATAAGCCGAAACGACCATAGGTCGGGCAGCAATATAAAAGTTAAAAACTTCCATCAATTGGGCTTGTTGATCCAGAGGGCAAGGGCAATCGCAATCCGCATCGCAAGCGCAATCAAGATCGCAAACTCCATTATTTACATCGCAAGCACAATTACCACAATCAGGATCGCAAGCGCAATCCGTATCGCAGATTCCATCGGTTGCATCGCAAAGGCAATCGCAATCCGTATCGCAATTACAACCTGTATCGCAGGCTCCATCAGTCACATCGCAAGCGCAAGACGGGGGACAATCGTCGCAAGTACAAGGGTCATCATCAGCACCGCAATCATCATCAGCATCACAATAACTATCAAGATGGAATACCGCACTATCTATCGCCAACTGCCTCAAAGTCGCCTGAACGACACGTACTGGACCAGCAGTTTGAATACCTGGGGGAGTTACCATCACTAATGGCACGTCAACATAGGGAATATGTAACCGCCCCCCATCGTCAAATTTGCCTTCAGCGTATTTATATTGAGCATGACATTCATCAGGAGCCGTTATGATTTCAAGAAATAGAAATTGGTCTGAAAGAAGTTGAAAATCTTCCACACCTTTCAACAGTTCAAGTTCAGCTGAAAACACAGCCATTTCATCTGTCATCTCACCCGTCCAAGGATCCAACAAAGGAACATCGACAAAAGGAATTACCAAGTTCTTTGTGCTTGCATCATAAACTGCATGTGTTGGGCAATCATCCGCCTGTACAGCAGTGATAGGCAAAGCACAACATAACGCAAAAATACTTGCGCGTGTTAGCATCTGCCCTTTTTCTCGGAGGAAATTTCCCTCTTTTTCCCGTTTGACGGGAGCAGGATGAGGTGTTTTAAGATAAGTCATCATTATTTTCTCAGTCAATAAATAAATAACAAATTAAGTTGCTGATTCTTATAAAGAATCAATAACTTGCCTACCATGCCACTTAAATCAAGTAACTATTCAGGGCAACCACAAGGGATTGCCCCTACATACCACAAGGGATTGCCCCTACATCAGAATATTTTCGTCAGTCTTCATAAAAATATTGTTGTAGGGGCAATCCTTTATGGTTGCCCTGAGTAACTCAACATCACTTTTTATGGCGAAGGTTCCACATTTCTTAGCATTTAATGTGCCAAACAATTTATCTTGTTGATTTATATCATATTTATTTAAAAACACGTTATAAAAAACGCATTTTAAGGAAAAAATGTGTTGAGTTTCAACACATTTTTGCCATTAAAACACCTGTTTTTTCAAAAAAATATCTTTAATAATCAATAATTTATAAGAAAAATGTGTTGAAACTCAACAGGTGTTGAAACTCAACACATATATTTCTTCCAAAAGCTCCTATTCATGGGAGCAAATGAGACTTTTTCTGTTCGTCGTAAATTAATTGTGAGTGATTCTGATATTTAGCTTTAACGCTGGAATGAGGAATGGTGAATGGTAAACGCTTCAGCTTTGGACGTTTTTCTGCCGATATAATACGGATATTTTTTTAGAAACTTCTTTAATATCAAAGGCTTGTTCAAAACGCAATCGCCCTGCTTCTCCCAAATAAGTACGTTGCTGTGGGTTATTAACCATCTGTTGTAGGGCTTCCGCGAGGGCTATTGAATCTTGTGGTGGTACAAGTTGCCCTGTTTCTGTGATAACCCAATTCACGCCTGAGCCTGGAATCGCCGTTGCAATGATAGGTTTTCCGTAACGCATGGCTTCTAAGAGTACGACACCAAAGGCTTCTGTGCGTTCTAGTGAGGGTAGGCAGAAACAATCACAGGTGGCAAAAAGAGCGGTGAGTTCTGTATCGCTGCAATAACCTAACAATTTGACTTTATGGGCAATATTTAATTCTGTGATAAGCCTTTCTAAGCGTTGGCGCAGTTCACCATTGCCGACGATAAAGAGTTGCGCTCCGCTGACATTGGCTATCGCACGTATCAGTATTTCGTGCCCTTTATAATAGGTTAGTCGCCCGACAGTCAAAATCCGTGTTTTCTCTTTTAACCATTGTTGTTCTGCCCATTGTTTTGCTTGGAATGCGGGTTCTGGTAAGCGGGCTTTGGCGATGCCCAAGGGAATAACTTGACATTTATCTCGCCAGGGTTGTAGGGCGTTGCTCGAAGTTAAATAGGGCGGAGAAGTGACTATGATCCTGTGCGCTTGTGCGAGTAATCGTTGTTCAAGTGGACGATAAAATCTGTAAGCGATTGATAATTTTCGATTTAAACCTTCAACAACATCGGAATGCCAGTGGATAATCCAAGGGATATGTTTCGCACGGGGTAGCCAGAGTGCAAAAAATGCAGAGGTATTGGGTAAATGTAGGTGCAACAGTTCTGGTTGAAATTGTTGCAGTACCCGATTGAGCCAAAATGGAAAGTGGGGGCTGACGGGGGCATAAAGTAGTCTGCCATAACTGGGGGTGCGGTAAATGGAAATTCCTTTCTGTTTTTCAGCT
This sequence comes from Thiomargarita sp., assembly GCA_023143415.1. Lineage (GTDB taxonomy): Bacteria > Pseudomonadota > Gammaproteobacteria > Beggiatoales > Beggiatoaceae > QNES01. Next base: position 10,294 of record JAGLHR010000470.1, read on the forward strand.
TGCACGGGCGCGAAAAAACGCGATAAACGGGGCTGATGATCATGTACGATGGCAGCAACGGTATCGCCTTGCTCAACTTGTGCTTGCATCAGATCAGCGAGGAAGTTTTCAATTCCCCCTGCGAAAGGGGGAAAAAATTTACCAAGATGCAAAATACGGGGCATTTGAATCTCTCCAAAGCTGGTAACTACTCAGCCTTGAAATCAATTTCAAGGCTGAGAAATTGATTTCAAGGCTAACGAGTAATTACCAAAGCTAAAGCGTTGGACTCCAAAAACCCAAAGCGTTGGACTCCAAAAACCCAAAGCGTTGGACTCCAAAAACCCAAAGCGTTGGACTCCAATTTCAACTCTTAATTTGCGCTTTCTTCTTTCTTTTCCACTTCTTTAACGACAGAGACTTTTTCAATAATAATCGGTGTCTGTGGAACATCGGTCGGAAAAGGACCACCGCGTCCTGTTTTGCTACTCTTGATTTTATCGACTACGTCCATGCCTTCGATGACTTTACCAAATACGGCATAACCCCAACCTTGCATTGTTTCGGCGGAGTAATCAAGGAAGGCACTATCAACGACGTTGATAAAAAATTGCGCTGTCGCAGAATGGGGATCAGAGGTGCGTGCCATTGCAATTGTCCCCTGGAGATTTTTCAAGCCATTTTTGGCTTCGTTCTGAATCGGCTCGTGGTTTTTCTTTTCTTGATAATCTTTTGTAAAGCCACCGCCTTGAATCATAAAGTTGCCAATAACACGATGAAAGATCGTGCCATTGTAAAAATCCTCGTTGACATAACGTAAGAAGTTGGCAACTGTTTTCGGCGCTTTTTCCGCATCAAGTTGAATGACGATAGTACCGAGATTGGTTTGCATGTTGACGATGGGTGCCTTATTTTCGGCACTATTGACTTGAGTGGCTAATGACATAAGCAAAAGTGTAATAAAAAATTTCATTGGTGAATGATAGAAAGTTAAGGTGTTGATTTTAAATAACTGACGCACTCAATATAATAAGTATTTGAGGCTAACGCTTTTTCTTTAAAAAAATTTTAGCCTCGAATTGATTTACCAGAATAATGAGTACAACGGATTTTAGAAATAAACGGATTTTAAAAAATGTTATGATCGATTCGAGGTTTGAGTTTTTTGAAGAAAAAACGAAAACCTCGAATAAAGTTTTCTTCAAAAAACTTTAGCCTCGATCACATTAACGCGATGAATTTATTATATTTAATCCGTTTATTTCTAAAATCCGTTGTACTCATTTATTCTCAAATCCGTTGTACTCAGTGCATAGATATTATAACAAAAAAACGAGAACATCAAGTAAAGATTCCTAAAAAGCGTCAATAGGCTTCTGAAATTGTACCAATTGCCCTCGATGATCGCTTTTAAAATTAGTCAACATTTTTGTCCTAAGTCCTTGAAAATGTTTATGTATCCATACATGCTCCAGATCATATAATGGTAAATGGGATTTCCAAGTTCCGCTCCTAAAAATCTGAATACATATACACAAAGTTGAATAAATCTATCCAATCTTATAGTAATATTCAGTAGGTCATTCGCTCTCTGTTAATGTTTGAATCAACTTGTAACTAGAGTCGTGGTGGGGCGGTCATTATCCGTTGGGATAACTAACTCCACCTTTCGCCATGAGTCTATTAAGCAAGATTTTCTTAACCTTGAAAAAAGGCATGTAACGGGTGATCTCAGTATCATCACCTCTGTGCTTAATATTTCTGGCCGCGTTGGTATCTGCATGAGACACCTTTCGAGGTTAAAGTTTTTGCGAAACAAAAACTTTAACCTCGAAACCATTTGCATGATAAAACTTATCGCCCACTCGTTTTCCTGAAAGAAAATTTGTGTTTGAGTCCATTTGTGAGGTGTATGCACAATTAACCAATCGCAGACAAGAACCTCTCGCCTTTGTTACTGATTCAAGTGCTTCTGCTAACGCTCCTTTTGCCCAACTTGACATCCTTCTATTATAATTATTCCATTTTTCCTTGTTTATTATTGGGTTAGTTAAATCTTCGGCTCGTACTTCTTTGGCAATATCTACAATCGCATGGACTGCTTGGACTGCGGTATTTCTTATCAAGGCTTTCTGTTTCTTATTGTTTTTATGTAATTTTTTAGTGCCTAAATTAAATTTGTAAATATGGTCTATCTTTTTTCTAATTTTCGGATTAGTATCAAGCCGTTCACTCAATTTATCAGCAATTGCTTTCAATTTATTCCGTGCCTTACCACGACTATTAACTTTGTCAGTGTATTTACCCAGTAATTTACCAAAATTTTCTCCATAAAAATTACCTTCCGAGTCGGCAAAAGCTTCAGTATAACCTTTGTCAACACCAATAATTTGTTCTCCAGATGCTTGATATTGCTTCTGATTAATTGTATAATAAACAAATACAATCCCATCTTTTAAAATCAACCGTAACATGCCTTGAAGCTTGATGTTACTATTTAAGGGAACGCAAATTGGTTTGCCCCTAATGAAAGATGGAATTTTTAACCAAGTATTACCATTTTTGCCCGTAAATTGCCCATAAACCCCAGCTTCAAGAATTATTTGATTGCTTACTGTTGTTTTTCCATGTTTTTTATATTTCCGCATCAAACGACATAAATAGCTGTTATTTATCCAACAGTTATTTTTTAACAGTTTAAATAGTTCTTTGTTATCTTTACGTTTATATATAATTTTACGGACTTTTTCTTTAGCTGATTCTTCATATAATTTAATGTCATCAAGTGTGTCTCTCAGAGTTTCTTTCCATGCTTTGGCTGGCAATGGTAAAAAATTCCTAGTTTTAACCCAATCATTGCGTCTCTTTCTGAAACAGACACCAACTCCATTAATTGAGCCAAATCTTTGCCAAACTTCTTTCCTCAAGATACCCAATAATTTAGCTTGCTCTACCAGCAAAAGATATTTTAAGGTATTTAAATAAACTGATTCTATTATTCTACTTACTTTGCTCATCTTGTATTATTGCTTTCAAATTATTCAATAATTTTTTATTTTTATGACTTCTGCTACCATATAATTTTGCTGAAAATACGGTTATTATTTCTAACACCAAGTTCTGCCGATGCTTCTCTAATACTCATTAATTTGCTCATGATTAAACAAGTATATTTATATATGTGCAAATTGTCAAGTACTGTTGTTTACCCCGCCAATCACGAGAAAATTTGGACGCTAAATGATAACCACCGCTGACCTCTGCAAACGCATCAAAACCTATACTGAGACTAAGCGCGTTAAAATCGCCTGCAATAATATCAATAGGTTGTCCTTGTTTATGATTCGCTTCAATGGTTTTAACAAGACTTCTTAGCATAGGTGTTCGCCATCTCGGTATGACTTGTTTTGATAACACAGTATGGTTTCTTGACATATTGCGATAACCATCCACTGCCAATACGCGCAGCGGTTGTCCCCGTACTGTGACGACAACAATCATCCCAATACCGTCGCGGATTTTGATATAACGTTCAAATTGTAATGGCCACGATGAGCAAATTGCTAATGGATTACTCCATGTTTTCTCGTACATAATTGTCTTCCAACCCAGGGAGTTGAGAAGAAGATTGAGCCTTTTTTCGTGTGGCGTTTCACTGAGAATGGCAATATCAGGATGTTGCTGCCCAATGTCATGGCTGAGGGATTTCCAGCCATCTTTTCCTCTACCGCCCCAATAGACATTCCAATGTAATACACTGACTTGTCTCTCCGGATATAAGATCATTTGACTGCCACCCATTCCCATCATTGACACGCCACCCCATATCATTATGCCTAAGCCAATAAGCGTTAAACCAAAACGGAAACGGGGTAAACTGTAACCAAATTGCACTAAATCCAAAAAAACCGCCCATAAACCAAGTGGCAGTAGCGGAATGTACATTAATAAACCCAATTCTACAGTGCGATCACGAACGATATGCCCTGTCACACCAAGTAATATAAAAAAGAGCGTCGCTATTGTGAACAGAGTTCCAATTAAACGACGTAGTCTAATCATGTTGAAAAAATTCATCATATTTAATTTACAATTCATAATTCACAATTCATAGTAACTACTCAGGGCAACCATA
>JAGLHR010000471.1 GCA_023143415.1 Thiomargarita sp.
CAGGTTTGATGCAACATGGTTGAAGTGATTTCATGCACATTAACGTCAAAAAAAAAACGTTCACCTGACGTTCAAACTGAACTTGATAAGCAGGAAAGCACAACTCTATTTCAAACACCGGAGCAGGTTCTATCGAAAAAAGAATGCTTGCAATCACTGGAAAAAATTATTGAATCAAACTTAAAAACTTTTTACCAAGTTGCTAGTACAGCAAACACTCAGTTCGCATAACAACTCAGAACGGTCAAATTTTTCGCCATTCCTGAAATACCATGAGTTGACCATTTGATAATTTAAATGTCCTTGTTGAACGTTAATACCTTCGCCAAACACTTGAGTATTAAGTTCAACTATTCAAAAAACGCTTTAAAATCAACGAGATTTAAAATAAGCTCAATTGGGTTCAAAAATACGGTAAGTATTTGAAATTTAACCAATATGGCATAATAACCTTATTATTTAGTATGTTAATTGGCGAAGGTATTGTGAACGTTAAATATGATAAAATAGTCATTTTATAATCAATTAAAGAAAAATACTGACCCTAATGTTCCAAGGCAACAAGTGGCCTATCACAGTCACATTAGCTTTCGAGGCTAAAGTTTTTTCTTTAAAAAAAACTTTAGCCTCGAAATGAATCCGTTGAATTGATAGAAAAACTGGCAGAAGCAATTTATAAAATCGTTACATAAATTATGTTAAGAATCCTATTCCTTCTCTTTTTATTATTTATCACCGCAATCAGTTGTGGTAGCTATTGGATTTATAAATACCACCTTACTGCACCGTTACCTCTATATGAGAATTTACATTATACCGTACAACCCAATGCGACTTTACGTCAGGTTGCCATTGATTTAATGGAAAAAGAAGTACTCAATTATCCCACAGCAGTCGCTTGGTTTTCCTTAGCGCGTTGGCAAAAAAGGGCTCATTTGATAAAAGCGGGTGAATATATTATCCCAAAGACGACAACACCACAACAATTACTAGATATTCTGATTACAGGTAAAACCATACAGCATAGCTTGACTATCCCTGAAGGGTGGAATTTTCGGCAAATGATGGCAGCAGTACGCAAACATCCTAAATTAGTACAAACACTTGGCGAACTTGATAATAAGGCGATCATGGCAAAACTGGGTTGGTCAGCTCAACACCCTGAAGGGCGTTTTTTTCCAGATACCTATTTATTTCCAACGGGTATGACGGATGCTGAATTTTTACAACGCGCCTATAACATGATGAAAAAAGAGTTGAAAACAACATGGGAAAAACGGGATGATAATTTGCCATTGAAAACGGCTTATAAGGCGTTGATACTGGCTTCCATTATTCAAAAGGAAACCGCCATCGTTGAAGAAAGCCCGCTCATAGCGGGTGTTTTTGTGCGACGCTTAAAAAAAAAGATGCTTTTGCAAACAGATCCGACTGTAATTTACGCGCTGGGTGAAAATTATGATGGGAAAATTCGTCAACGAGATTTAAAAGTAAACAGTCCTTATAATACTTATATCAAAAAAGGTTTACCTCCAACTCCTATTGCGATGCCAGGACGCATTGCCCTATCTGCTGCTGTTAATCCTGCTGATGGTGATGCGTTATTTTTCGTTGCAAAAGGGGGAGGTCGCCACTACTTTTCAGCCACCTATAAAGAACATGCCTGTGCAGTCATTAAATATCAACTCAAGGTTAAATCAAAGCGTTATCAAAGAGAGTGTAATAAATATCCAAACTGCGCTGCTTGTCGTCGTTAATGATGAATTATGAAAAGAATAGGTATAAGTGGTAGCCATCGCACAGGGAAAACAACGCTTGCTAAAAAGATTTCCACTGATAAGGGAATACCTTTTGTTCAAACCAGTACAAGCCACGTTTTTAAACAACACGGTTTACACCCTGCGGCACCAATGGATTTTAAAACTCGTCTTTGGATTCAGCACCATGTCATAGAATCTGCTATTACCGTTTGGCAGGCTGAAACAGGTTCCTTTGTGACTGACAGAACCCCCATAGATTTTATGGCTTATACGCTTGCTGATATTCAAGGGAATACTCAAGTGGATTTTGCTCAATTAGAAGCCTATTTTGCACGGTGTTTTGAGGTGACGCATCAATTTTTTACGACGCTTGCCGTGCTTCAACCCGCTATTCCCCTGGTTTTTGAGGAGGGCAAAGCGGCATTGAATCAAGCGTATATAGAACACCTCAATACGCTTGTGATAGGTTTATGTCATGATGAACGGCTCAAATGCCCTTCAATCGTTATTAAACGCGATGTTATTAGTCTTGAAGATCGGAAAAGGGCTGTCTTAAAGTGAATACATTCTATAGATTTTCAGAAAAATCATTTCATCAATTGAAGCATTTTTAATTTCACGCCAAGACGCTAAGGAACGTGCATGAAATACACCATGTTGAATCAGACCTGACAGGTTTCCAAAACCTGTCAGGTCTAGTTCAGGTCTAGTTGTCGATATTATTTCATTTTCGAGGTTTTCGTTTTTTGAAAAGAAAACCTCGAAACGTTCCTAAGAAGAAAATTGAACCGCTTTGCGCCTTTGCGTGAGCAACACTTAGTGAAAATAATTATCTGAATCACTATAAGTTCAAAGAACTTGAGCCAAGAATATACCCAATTGACTATTGAATGTGCTTCTTATGTTTTTTCTTTATTTTTCTGAATGAACCATTCATGTAAATTTTTCTTAAACCCTGATTAAAATCTATCAGTTTCTGCTGTGCATTAGTCGTTTTTTTGGAAATCGCCACATAAATCTTATTCATAGCAAGAACGGGCTTAATGAATTCTATCTTTTTACTGATGCCTGGGTTCTTCTCTTCCAGAATTTTCAGACGATATTTACCGACGGCTTGACTGTCAGCTACCAGATCAACTTCTTTGTTAAGGAGTTTTACCAAACCTTCATCCAAACTATCAACCTCAACTTTATCAAGATCATCGGCAGAATCAAAATTCTTACTCGTTGCATAGCCTTTAACAACGCCAATTTTATAATTCTTGATATCTGTTAATTCTTTAAATGAAATATCTACATCTTTTCTCTTAAAAAATCCTGTACGAGCCTGTGCAATCGGTGCAGAAAAATAATATAATTCTGCTCTCTCACGGGTGTGATATGCACCCAGCAACGCATCATAATACCCTTCTTGCGTATCCTCAACCGCTTTTATCCAAGGCATAAACTTAATTTCAACTTCATAACCTTGAATTTCTAAAGCGGCTTTGACGATTTCAGAAACCCAACCTTGTTCTGGCAAATCTTCACCATAATAGGGTGGAAAATCAACTGTCACAAAAGTGAACCTTTTTCCTGCAAAACACGTTGCGGAGTAGAATAGGGTAACAATTAATAAAAAAACAATTTTTTTCATTTTGACTCACCAAAATTTAATTGTGTTATTTTAAGCCGATAAATATTTTTTTTCAATGGCCAATTTTTAAATTAAATGTTCGAGATTAAAATCAGGGATTATCTTTCAGAGACTGACTCAAATTAACTAATTTAATAAATTCGCCACGATAGCCAAACGGATCATAACCACGCGCACCACGCGCTAAACTTAAAATCTCATCATAAGAAAATTGATCAAGATACTGACCACCCCGTAGTTGTTGACCAAAGGCAGCAACGGCGGCGGAAAAACGAAAACGCTCGCTTGTATTTCTCACTATGTCTTGCTGCTTTAAAACGCTTTCTAGTAATTTGCTCGTATTGCTGTCAGGTGCTTTGTAACGTAGGCGCAAAAATGCCAACTCAGAACTCAGTCTATCCGAAGTGGTTGTTTTACCATAGCGCATATTTTCTAAGCGTTCCCCACCACTGCCAACTAAGGCGATTTCATAGAGGGCAGTTACAGTGTGCCCCGCGCCAATTTCGCCAGCATCTATTTTGTCATTGCTAAAATCTTCACGTCTTAATAAGCGATTTTCGTAGCCAATTAGGCGATATTCTGCCACTGTAGCAGGATTAAATTCAATCTGGATTTTAACATCTTTGGCAATGATTTTGAGAGTTGAAGACATTTCATCAACGAGCACTTTTTGCGCTTCATAAAGTGTATCAATATAGGCATAGTTACCATTACCTGCGTCAGCGAGCTGTTCCATCATAAGTTCGTTATAATTGCCCATACCAAAACCGAGTGTCGTTAAAGAAATCCCTGTTTTGCGTTTTTCCTCAATAATATTTTTAAGTGTTTCAAAATTAACAGTGCCGACATTAAAATCACCATCTGTCGCTAATAATACCCGATTAATACCCGATTTGATGAAAGCCTGTTCAGCGGTGGCATAAGCTAATTGTATCCCCGCACTGCCGTGAGTAGAACCCCCAGCCGTCAAACGATCTAAGGCGGCGTTAATTGTAGCACTTTGATTGCCATGTGTCGGCTTTAACACTAAACCTGCTGCGCCCGCATAGACAACCAATGAAACTTTGTCCTTTTTACTCAATTGTTGAGTGAGCAGTTTCAGGGCAGATTTGAGTAAATCCAATTTATCAGGGCTTTGCATGGAACCTGACACATCGACTAAAAATACTAAATTGGCAGGAGGTAATTTATCTTTTGGAATGTCATACCCTTTAAAACCAATATGTAGCAAGTGAGTTTTTTTATTCCAAGGAGTTGGTGCTATTTCGGTGATGACTTTAAAGGGCGGATCAAGACTATCTGGTAATGGATAATCGTAGCTAAAATAGTTAATCATCTCTTCAACACGCACAGCATCATGCGGCGGCAACTGCCCACTATTCAATATGCGTCGCACATTGGCATAAGCGCCCGTATCGACATCAATACTAAAAGTTGAGATGGGATGTTCACTCACATTTTTTATGGGATTATCTTTAAAATGAGCGTAGTTTTCACGATCAGTTGGTTTACTTGGTGGACGTATAAATCCTTCCACAAGGGGAACTGCCATGCCAGGTGAAACCATAATATGATCTGCAAATTCTTCTGGTATCATTGCAGGAAGTTCCATAGAGGCTATTTCTGCATTGGCTGGCATTACTGACTTATCAGTTTGACTACAAGCACTTAATAATAAACCACTCAAGAATAATATAATAAATCTCTTTTTGAGCATTGCTAATCTCTTATTTGAATATTATTTTTTTTTGCACTTTCTTTAAAGATGAATAGGTAACTATTTCAAATTGCAATTTAACATTATAATATACCATGTTATCTGTCAATAATGATTTTTTGTTTAACTATAACATTGAGTTATGATATTTTAATAACAATGCGAATTAAGAGTTGAATTTTTGTTGAAAATGGAGTACAACGCTTCAGCTTTGTGCTTTAAATGGAGTACAACGCTTTAGCTTTGTCCATCCAAAAAACGCCCAAAGCTGAAGCGTTTTCGAGGTTTAAGTTTTTCTTCAAAAAACTTAAACCTCGAACTCCTATTTTAACTCTTAATTCGCATTAACACCTTCGCTAAGGAACGTGCATGAAATAATATCGACGACTAAACCTGACAGGTTTTGGAAACCTGTCAGGTCTGATTCAACATGGTAGAATTTATTTCATGCGCGTTCATAAAGGATTTAAAAAATTTTTAGCGATGATTAAAAAACCGAAAATTTAACCCTAAATTTAACCCTGAGCAGTATAGAAATTAAAATAAGACAATGAAATTAGAAATACTCAAATGTCATGGATCTGGAAACGATTTCATACTTATTAATGAATATGAACATATCTTGTTTTCAGAAGAACAACGAATTATTTTATCACAATTTTTATGCGATAGAAAGGGGGTACTCGGTGCTGATGGCATTCTCTTTTTCCAAAAGAGCGAAAAGGCTAATGGCAAGATGAGAATGTTTAACCCCGATGGTTCAGAGGCGGAAATGTGTGGCAATGGTTTAAGATGTTTAGGCAGATTCGCTTGTGAACAATTTGGCACCAATTCCATTTTAATTGAGACACTTAAAGGCTTATCCCAGATCATTAAAGATGATGATATTCATAAGGGTGTAGAAACCTATCAGGCGGAGTTAAGTACAGTTTCACTGCAAACGCAAGATATTCCGATCTTGATCAACAAGCCATCACTGATTTCACAGTCGCTTACCGCATTATCAACACGCTTAAAGTTTACTGCGGTTAGTATGCCCAATCCGCATATCGTGTCAATAGTCGATAATATTTCTGATAGAGGCAAAAGTTTTTGCGGAACAAAAACTTTTGCCTCTATCGCGGAACTTGAGCAAATAGGCGAAAAATCAAATCAACTCACTACGCTCTTTCCTAATGGGGTTAATGTCAATTTTTGTCAAATTCTTGATGAATCATCTATTTATGTGAGAACTTATGAAAGGGGAGTTGGCTTAACCCAATCCTGTGGTAGTGGCATGTCTGCCTCATCATTGGTATCTTGTCTTTTAGGGCATCACGTCTTTGGAAAAACAATTAATGTTTATAATCAGGGCGGATTAGTGCGTTGTAAACCTTTAGTGACTAATCAAAATCATTATTCTGTTTTCTTATCTGGTAATGCGACTTTTATATTTAGTGGAATGTTTGATTTTTCAAATTTGAGTCATTTCACTGTTGAATGTGGCAAGATTTTTGTAAATGAAATTCAGAATTATGAAAAATTCACAGATTACTGTACTTTAAGGAAAATTTCACCCTTTGTTTGAATCAGAATTTGAGAATTTGAGAATTTTCAGAATTAAAAATAAATGATTGATTTTTAAGGTTTTTTTAAAAATTGCACGACAATCAATAATTTAATGACAATATGAAAATGATTGTAACTACTCAGGGCAACCA
>JAGLHR010000472.1 GCA_023143415.1 Thiomargarita sp.
TTAGCCTCGAATCCTGTGTGTTTGCCCTTTTCAATCATAAAAATGCTATAATTAATATAACTACTCAGGGCAACCACAAGGGATTGCCCCTACGACATAAGAATATTGTAGGGGCAATCCTTTATGGTTGCCCTGAGTTAAGAGTTGAAATTTTGGAGTTCAACGCTTTAGCTTTGATCTTCTTATTGGAGTACAACGCTTTAGCTTTGATCTTCCTTATCAATTTGTAACTAAAGGAGAAAATTTTCATGTCTATCAATAAACTATTGACTCAAGCACTGTGCATCAGCCTACTGCTATTATCTAGCTATGCACAAAGTCTCACCCTATCACTGAACGAAAGTGTGTTTGCGACAGGTGACTTATTAGAACTCTCTGTCGTCGCCGATGAGATAGAAGCCACAGAGGCAGATGTTTATCTCAGCGTTCAATTTCCAGATGGATCGCTTTATTATTGGTTTGGACTCCGTCTTCAATTTGTGAATGAGCGCAACAAGATTGTGCCATTAATCACAAAATGGGCTATCCAAACGGTGCCTGAAACCACGATACTTGCCTTTAATATACCAACTGGACTTGCAACAGGCACTTACAAATGGTATCTGACTTTAGCAAAAGCCGGTTCAGATGTCGCACAACCTGCTAACTGGATAGCCAATGCCAGTACAACGCTTGTGCTGAAAAGGGGAGAAGGAGAACAACCTCTTTTTGAAGAGGGCAGTGCTGGATATTTGGATGGGGAGGAAGTTGCAGAAGCTGAAATGACTCTAGTTAGTGGGGGATCAATTAGTGATAGTGGAGAATCAATTGATAGCTCGCCACCCTCATCAAAGCCAATGGATACGTCCGCTGATGACGGGTGTTGTGATGACGGTGATATGGATATACTACCTTCACCAGAACCACCGTTTCCTGATGATAACGATCTTCCCGTATCAGGCACATTAACGGCTGGCGATATTGATGATAACCTCAACTTTGCCGCTTACCAACGTTACTTGAATAGGCAAAATGATCCTTCTTTGCCTTTTGTAGAAATGTCGGATAGGGTGGCATTGCACATTGTTGATAATGCAGGGAAAAACCTGAGCAATGCGCGTGTGCGTATCAGTTCGTCGATAAATTCTGTACTAGAAATAGATACCTACGCGGGAACTGATGGGCGGTTTTATCTCTTTCCCAAATTTGATAATGTGACGAATTCGCAGATCAATTTGCAATTTGCACCGCCTGAATATGAATTAGGTTCACCCAAATCGGTGTTTAATACCACACTGGATTTAGGGCAATTACCTGAAGATCGCCGTTTGACAATCATGGTGCCAGAGATTACGGCAACCTTGCCTCATTCGTTAGAAGTCATGTTTGTGATTGATACGACAGGCAGTATGTCTGACGAACTGCACTACTTGATCACTGAACTGCGAGACATCATCAGTGCAGTGCAAGCCCGTCATCAGCAAATTCGTATGCGTTTTGGCTTAGTCGTTTACCGCGATAAAAGCGACGCATACCTCGTGCGAGATTTTCCCTTCACAGAATCACTCAATGAGATGCAAATCCAATTGAGCGAGCAAAAAGCACAAGGCGGTGGCGATTATCCCGAAGCGATGGAACAGGCTTTAGAAACAGCCGTTAATGCAAAATGGAGCGAGGGCAATGTCGCACGCCTACTGTTCTTGGTGGCGGATGCGCCTCCACATGACGAAAACTTAAAGGCGATGTTAGAGCAAGTGCGTGTTGCGCGACAGAAAGGATTACGCATTTATCCGCTGGCAGCCAGTGGTGTCGCTGATAAAGCGGAATTTATGATGCGTCAAGCCGAGGTACTCACACAAGGGCGTTATCTTTTCTTAACCGATGATTCTGGTGTCGGTTCTTCGCATCAAGAACCCAGTGTGCCTTGTTATATTGTGACGCATTTGAATAAACTGATTGCGCGTGTTATTGATAGTGAGTTAGCAGGGCAACGTATTGAACCTGACGATAAGGACATTTTGCGAACGGTTGGACATTACGATGCCGGTATTTGTACGGATGAGAATGTGATTCCACCCAAGCCGACAACCTCTCTAGCGCAAGTTGACAGGATCGAAATTCTCCCGACTAAACCACAGTCTTACATTGTTGGTGTGGCGATATGGGGCAATCTCCGTAATGGCTGCGAAAAGATTGATTTGCCAATTATTCCTAATATCTCAGAAGATGAGCATCTCTTTACACTGAAAGTAACCACTCATTCAGTAGGTGAAGTTTGTACAGAAGCGTTGGAACCATTTATGGAACTCCCTCTCGTAAGTGTTTTAAACCTTGAGAACGGCACTTATACTGTTAATGTCAACGGTGTAACAGATACGTTTGAATTAGACGTGCATATGGTGCCTTAATACTAAATGCGAATTAAGCGTTTAAATTGGAGAGCGTTTAAATTGGAGTTCGAGGTTTGAGTTTTTTTGAAAAAAAACTCAAACCTCGAATCGAAAACGCTTTAGTTTTGGAATCTGATGTAGGGGCAATCCCTTGTGGTTGCCCTGAGTAGTTACCAATATTAATAAACGAGTTTAGAATTCGAGGCGAAAGTTTTTTTAAAGAAAAAACTTTCGCCTCGAACCGATTTTTTCAAAAAATCGCTTGATTCGCAAATTTGGAGAATTAAAACACTTCAATTCGACAAGCTGTCGCAATTCCCTGCGTTTGACAAAATTGCAGGGCTTCTTCAGTAAACCCACCCAATGATAAAAAAGCGGGTAAAATCAAGGCGATAGAAAATAATTGAGCATAAATTTCGACTTTTTCTTGAAAATCGCTCACGGTTTTCAAACCCATTTTCGTCTGAGTCTTTTTCACTTCAACCAACACAAATCGCCCACATTTCGATTCCGCAACGACATAAATTTCCATCCCCTTACCATCCTCACGTTGAAAGATCACCGGTTCTTTGACATTAATGATATTCAGGGCAGTATTATCGTTCACATTGTTAAAGAAGACGGATAAAGCAAAATGTTTTCGACTCCGAAAAGC
>JAGLHR010000473.1 GCA_023143415.1 Thiomargarita sp.
CTTCTCCCCCGACGGTCGTTACGCACTGTCTGGCTCTTCTGATGACACGCTCAAGCTCTGGGATGTGAACTCTGGTGCGGAAATTCGCACTTTAGGCTATCCCCACCATATTTCTTCTATTGCTATTTTCCCAGACGGTCGTTACGCGCTGTCTGGCAGTTGGGATGATACGCTCAAGCTCTGGGATGTGAACTCTGGGGCGGAAATTCGCACCTTTGCGGGGCATACCAATTATGTAAAGTCAGTCGCCTTCTCCCCCGACGGTCGTTACGCGCTGTCTGGATCAGAAGATAAAACGCTCAAGCTCTGGGAGGTGGACACGGGGGCGGAAATTCGCACCTTTGCGGGGCATACCTCTTCTGTATGGTCAGTCGCCTTCTCCCCCGACGGTCGTTACGCGCTGTCTGGCAGTAGGGATAATACGCTCAAGCTCTGGGAGGTGAACTCTGGGGCGGAAATTCGCACCTTTGCGGGGCATACCTTTAGGGTATATTCAGTCGCCTTCTCCCCCGACGGTCGTTACGCATTTTCAGGGAATTTGGATAGAACGCTGAAAATGTGGGAAACGGGTATCCCTATTCCTGGTGGTCCTCAAGGCCAAGCCATCATCGTCGCAGCCGGTGATACGCAACGCCAAAATCGGGCATTAAATCGCTACACCCAAGATTTTACAGAACGCATGTATCGATTGCTCAACAAACGGGGTTTTCAAGATGACGACATCCACTTGATCAATATGTGGCCACAAGATATTGATCTGGATGGTCATCCTGACAATCAGCGACAAGACTACAACCTATTCGATCCAGAAAAAAACTTTACAGAAGCCTTTGCACAAGCGGCATCCCGTATCGTCTCTGGTCAACAATTCATATTCTATATACATGGTCATGCGCGTGAAAACCATTTTATCATCACATCAGATTATGAACTCTCAGCCACCCGTCTCCGTGATTTACTCGCAACCCTGCCCGCCGGCGTACAACAAATCATTATTTTAGACAGCTGTTATTCCGGCTCATTTCTCGATGAATTATCAGGCGTGCCAAATAGAATCGTGATCAGCAGTGCAGACGCAACGAACCAAACTTGGAATACCGTCAATGCCAGCTTCTCCCAAAAATTCATTTTCAATTTACGCCGCCAAGATATAAGTGTATTGGACGCATTTCATGCCGCAGAAGACATGATCAAAATAGAAAAGAAGTTATTTAGAGATCAAACCCCGTGGCTAGACGATGATGGAGACGGCGTGTATTCCAGTCAAGATGGCAGATTAGCCGCAAAAATCAATTTAGGCTGTTTAGTCGCCGAAGGATGTGCCAGTGCTGCGCCCCCACCAGCCATTGTCCATCTGCATGAACAACTCAACTTTGAAAGCAGTCAATTAACCTTATGGGTAGAAACCTCACCCGGAGAAGACGCGATTCATCAAGTGAGAGCGGTATTCGTTAATCCTGAATTTGTCAGCAAGGATTATAAAGGCGAAGCGACGGATTTTGAGCGTGAAGAAGTCAACTTGATTTATAATCCCGCCCAAACCCGTTATGAAGTCCCTTATGATGGTTTTTGGAACGCTGGACTTTGGCGAATCATGTACCAAGCGCAAAACAAAGAAGGCGTTTGGTCAGATATCGTCACCGGCGAAGTGAACTCCAATATCAACTGCAATCCCTGTGTCAAAATGAGCAAGAATCAAAGCCGCTATAATGCCGCAAACAAAGACGAATTGCGTCTCGATATGCTCATCAATGGGCAAGGCGCGTTGGTGGATTTATATGTTGCCCTTATATTTCCAGACGGCAATTGGATAACGATAGCTTTCCCCTTTACTCCAAGCTTACAAAATACAATTCAAGTCTATCAACCGAATGTGGAAATCAACGAACAACGCCGATTGTCGATTATGGATTTTCCGCTCCCAACGGATGTCGCAAAAGGGAATTATCAAGTTTGTGGTATTTTAACAGGCGCGGGAAATGATCCCCATCTCCCTGAAAATTGGCTTCATATTCATTGTGCCGATTTTGAGGTGTATTAATAAGCGAGTACGACGCTAAGTCTTGGAGTCCAAACCTTCAGATTTGGAAGTGTTTGATTTTAAACGACATAATCCAAATCTGAAGGTTTGGATTCCAAGGCTTAACTTAATGGCATTGCGCCAGCGCGTGGGAACCAGAAAAATCGACGACCTGATTCAACATGAAGAAGAATTGGATAGTCAGTTTGAATCTCATTGCGTCAGCGGAAGCCTTCCTTCGTATTGACTATTTAACGCGGGTTATAAATTATGTTAAAAGAGCTAAAAATATTCGGATTTAAGTCGATTCGTGAGATGAAACTTGAGTTAAAACAACTCAACATATTAATAGGCGCGAATGGGGCTGGTAAATCAAACTTTATTGATCTGTTACGTCTGCTTAAATCACTTCAAAATAACCAATTGCAATTTTATATTGGTAAGGCGGGTGGAGCGAGTAGCTTATTGCATTATGGTGCGTCAGTAACCTCTCAAATGGGCGCACAGTTTTCTTTTAATATAGATAATGCCTCAATAGGTTATAATGTACGATTTTCTGATGCACCGATTGATACACTGATATTTGCTGAAGAATCGCTTGAATCAATCCAACCGCAAAATTTTGGCATGGGTCATAAAGAGAGTCTTTTCTTTAATAATCAAAATCTTGCACAGATGACATTAGCGCAAAAAATGCTGCATGAAATCAGTCAATATGCCCTATTCCAATTTCATGATACATCTGAAACGGCTAAAATGCGTGGTAACTGTGAACTACATCATAATCGTTATTTAACGAATGATGGTAGTAATTTAGCAGCCATTCTCTATAAATTAAAAAAAACACAGATATCCTATTATGAGCGTATAGTTGAAACCATTCAACAAATTGCCCCCTTTTTTGACGATTTTATATTAGAACCATTGGCACTGAATCCTAATTATATTCATCTGCATTGGCGTTCTCGTCATTCACAATACGAATTGGGTCCTCATCAACTGTCCGATGGCACTTTACGCACAATTGCATTGATTACCTTGCTACTCCAACCAAAATCCGATTTGCCAACATTATTGGTATTAGATGAACCAGAATTGGGTTTGCATCCTTACGCTATTACGGTGATTACATCGCTTATTCGCAGTGCCTCAGTGAACAGCCAAATTATCTTAGCAACCCAATCAAGTACTTTTATTGATCACTTTGAACCGAGTGAAGTCGTTGTCGTAGAACAACAACAAGGTGTTTCTTCCTTTAAACGTATAGAACTAGAAATTATAACCGAATGGCTAAAAGAGTATAGCTTGAGCGAACTTTGGGAAAAGAATGTGATTGGTGGGAGACCTTGTCGATGATACGTTTGCATTTTGTAGTAGAAGGTCAAACTGAAGAAACGTTTGTGAATAATGTGCTTACCCCGACATTATCCGGTTTAAATATTTTTTCTGATGTGCGTTGTGTTCAAACAGGGCGCAAACGTGGCAAGAGATATAAAGGTGGTATTACTGATTATATTAAGCTAAAAAATGATCTTCAACGTTGGCTTAAACAAGACTCGCATACTGATGCGAGGTTCACCACGATGTTTGATTTTTACGCCCTTCCTCATGATTTTCCTGGTTATGCAGAAAGTCATAAAAAAACAGATTTAAAAGCGCGAATAGAACATTTAGAAAGTTGTTTTCAAGCAGATATTGAAGATCATCGTTTTATTCCTTATATTCAATTGCACGAATTTGAGGCATTACTATTTACTGAACCAACAAAGTTTGCGGTTGCTTATCCTGATAGAGAACGTGAAATCCAACAACTTGTTGCCATACGTTCCTGTTTTACTTCTCCAGAAGAGATTAATGAAGGTCAAAATACTTGCCCTTCCAAACGTATCAAAACCATTCTACCTGATTACAGTAAGGTATCGGCTGGTCCTCGTATCGCTATGAAAATCGGTCTGAATAAAATACGTGCTGATAATCCACATTTCAACGAATGGTTAACAAAACTGGAACAACTGAATTAAAAACTTGAACATCAAATTATAAATAGAGCGAACGCTCGAAACAATTATACAAAAAAACTATTTAAATCAAATATTTATATGTCACAATGAGTTCTGGAGCTTGGGAACGAGGGCGAACGAATTTGCTCGACGCTGGCGCGTCGAAAATCGGTTCCCACGCCGGCGCGTGGGAACCAGAAACCAGAAAAATGCCATTAAGTCTTGGAGTCCAAACCTTCAGATTTGGAATTTTTTGATTTTAAACGACATAATCCAAATCTGAAGGTTTGGACTC
>JAGLHR010000474.1 GCA_023143415.1 Thiomargarita sp.
AACCTCGAATCCTTTATGGTTGCCCTGAGTCGTTACGATATTCAGAAAAATAAATTCTGATAAACCAAGTTTCTTGAAGAAACTTGGTTTCTTTACTGTGATCGATCATTATTTATCTGAAAAACGATAAAAAGTCCAAATCTTGTGTATAAAAAAATTGCTTTTTTAAAAAATAAGAATTATAATTAATTACCTTCGCCGAATTATCTGACTAAGAAAATGGTTATTATGTCATATTGGTTAAATTTCAACCATTTATCGTATTCTTGAACCAAATTGATCTGATTTAAAATCTCGTTGATTTTTAAGCGTTTTTTTAATAGCCGAGCTTAATACTCAAGTTTTTTGGCGAAGTATTAATAATAAAAGGCCATAAAAATTAAGACTACACATAAAGGAGTTTTTAAATTACAATGCTTTTTCAAAAAACACGTCACATCCTTTGGCTGACTTTGATCGGCTTATCTCTTCTTTTACCAGCGGGTAGTGCAATTGGTGGGAAAAATCGCTGCCTCCAAGTCACTGCAACAGCTTACAACTCGCTTCCAGGGCAAACCTCTGGAAATCCAAGCATAGCAGCATGGGGCCATAGATTAAAGCCGGGTATGAAGGTCATTGCGGTTTCACCTGATTTGCTTAGAAAGGGATTGACTCGTGGTACGAAAGTAAAAATTGTTGGACTTTCTGGAAAGTACCGAGTTTTGGACAAGACAAACAAGCGTTTTAAACGGAGAATTGATATTTATATGGGCAAAAATGTCAGAGCCGCCAGAAAGTGGGGAAAGCGTAGAGTACGTATTAAGTGGTAATGGTGAATTATGAATGGTGAATTATGAATGGTTTATAATTCACCATTAATCATTGTTTTTACGAGCCTCTTGCAAAACTCGCTTTTTCGAGTTGAGATTTAGAAATCGAGGCTAAAGTTTTTTCTTCAAAAAAACTTTAGCCTCGATCCGATTTTTGAAAAAAAATCGGATTTCTTAAGGAATGAAAATTTAATAAAACACAAAACTAAACCTGACAGGTTTTGAAAACCTATCAGGTTTAGCTTTAAAAGTTTTGGAAGTTATTAAAGTCTCATTCCTAAACCTCGTGTGTTCAGAGTTTTGCAAGAACCTCTTTACTTCATTTTAATTTGTCGCAATTTTTCAATTGCGCGTAATTGTAGCATCGCTTCAGCTAATTCCGCTTCAGCCGTTGCATGTTCGTATGCCGCTTGTTTATCCGACAACATTTTTTCAGCATTTTGTTTGGCTTCTAAAGCCGCTTTTTCATCAATATCGCGTGCTCGCAGGGCAGTATCAGATAACACCGTGACTTTATGAGGTTGAACTTCTAACATGCCCCCAGTAATATAAAAAGACTCTTCACGTTGATCATTAATTTTAAGCCTAATTGCGCCCTC
The DNA here is from genome assembly GCA_023143415.1 of Thiomargarita sp. Lineage (GTDB taxonomy): Bacteria > Pseudomonadota > Gammaproteobacteria > Beggiatoales > Beggiatoaceae > QNES01. The sequence continues at coordinate 1,409 of JAGLHR010000474.1, forward strand.
AGTGAGTTGAGTAATATATTGGGCGTGAAGGGGTAAAATGCCCACTTCCCCCTGTATAGCGGGTGCGACAACCATTTCAGCTAAACCAGAAAAAATTTCGGCTTCCGCGCTGACGATATCGACATGAACAGTCATTGCCATATTGATAACTCCTAAACTAATTTCCTGTTATTACCAATGAAAACGGAGATTACAGTTGTTTAGCCCTTTCCACCGCATCTTCGATTTTACCAATCATATAAAACGCTTGTTCAGGTAAATCATCATATTCACCCTCAACAATGGCTTTGAAACCACTGATTGTCTCTTTTAGGGAGACATATTGCCCACTTGAGCCTGTAAAAACTTCTGCGACAAAAAATGGTTGTGATAAGAAGCGTTGAATCTTACGCGCACGGGAAACCGTGAGTTTATCTTCTTCAGATAACTCATCCATGCCCAAAATGGCGATGATGTCTTTTAGCTCCTTATAACGCTGCAAAGTACCCTGTACTTGACGGGCAACATCATAATGTTCTTGCCCCACCACAAGGGGATCAAGTTGACGACTGGTTGAATCAAGCGGATCAACAGCGGGATAAATCCCTAACTCTGCGACTTGACGGGATAACACCACAGTTGCATCTAAGTGAGCAAAAGTCGTCGCTGGAGACGGATCGGTTAAATCGTCCGCAGGGACATATACCGCTTGAATTGAGGTAATTGACCCCGTTTTTGTAGAAGTAATTCGCTCCTGTAAAGTCCCCATTTCTTCAGCAAGCGTCGGTTGATAACCCACCGCCGAGGGCATACGCCCTAATAGGGCAGAAACTTCTGTACCTGCCAACGTGTAGCGATAAATATTATCAATAAACAATAAGACATCACGCCCTTCATCACGAAAGTATTCAGCCATCGTCAAGCCCGATAAGGCGACGCGCAAGCGATTGCCTGGTGGCTCATTCATTTGACCATATACCAGTGCGACTTTATCTATCACATTGCTATCAGTCATTTCATGGTAAAAATCATTACCTTCACGGGTACGCTCGCCGACTCCTGCAAATACAGAATAGCCGCTATGCTCAATGGCGATATTACGAATTAACTCCATCATATTCACGGTTTTGCCAACACCCGCACCGCCGAATAAACCCACTTTACCCCCTTTTGCAAAGGGACAAATCAGATCAATCACTTTAATACCTGTCTCTAAAATATCTTGACTGGCAGAAAGTTCTTCATAAGCGGGTGCTGCACGATGAATTGACCACCTGGTTTCTTCACCAATAGGGCCTTTTTCATCCACTGGATGACCCAAAACATCCATAATGCGCCCCAAGGTTCTTTGACCAACGGGCATTGTAATTGCCGCTCCTGTATTAGTAACAGATAAATCACGGCTCAACCCATCAGTAGTACCCATCGCAATGGTACGAACAATTCCGTCCCCCAATTGCTGTTGTACCTCTAAAACCAAACCTGTTTTATCTACCACCAGGGCATCATAAACCTTGGGTATTCCATCACGCGGAAATTCAGCATCAACCACCGCTCCAATAATTTGTACAACTTTGCCTGAACTCATCTTTTAAAAATCCTCATCAATAACGTTCTCAATCCTTTCGAGACTAACGTTTTTAAAAAATTATCCTTGATACTGATTTAAATCATAACATCATTTTTTGATTAATGGTTTCGAGGTTTGAGTTTTTTGAAAAAAAACTCAAGTCGAGGTTAAAGTTTTTTTAAAGAAAAAACTTTAACCTCGACTCTCGAATGGTAAATTATAAATGGTGAATGATAAATGGTGAATGATTCATAATTCATAATTCGAGGCGAAAGTTTTTTTGAAGAAAAAACTTTCGCCTCGAAACCATTCATAATTCATAATTCATAATTAATTTGACTACGCCTATTACAGCTCAAGTACTGAATTGGTGTAAAACACATTTAGGACAAACTCTGCAAGGAAAGAGAAAGGCCATGCCACTTCAAAATTGGAAGAAAAATGGGTTCAATTTTATGGCTAACCTATTGTTTTCATTTCACCACACCAGGTAAAGAAGTCTTTTATTTCACCGCATCGCCATGGCGACAATCAGGCCAAGCAATACCTTTGACTTGATTGTAAACGGTGGCAATTTCTCCACTCGTCGTCATCTCGCACGTTTGTACATTTATGACACCATAAGCCAAATTCTTTTTTTCTTCAAACACAAATGCCAAGGTGTTATTTTGTAATGTTTCAAGGGCATTCACTTTGGTTTTTAATGAACCCATCAGTTCAGGGCAGACAAAATTGACCTCATTTCTACTTTTGTCATAAGCCCACAATCGACTTCCTTGCTCAAGGTTTTCCACCGCATAGAGTATAGTACCTTCTGTGTTCCAAGTCACATCCTCAAGTTTGATGTCTCCAGTGTAGGGGATAATCACTTTTCCGGGCAGATTGAGTTCATTATTCTCGCCTTTATCAACCTGGAATAATCCCGTACCCTGCGCCCATCCCCACAAACTACCATCGGAATGAAAAGAGAGTGCTTCAATGTTTGCAAAACCCATTTTTCCAATCTCAGTTATAACCTGAGCACCATTACGAACTTTGTAAAGACTTCCCTCCACAGAAGCGGCATAAAGTTGGTTGTTAGAAGGATCAATGTCAAGGGCATCAATATTGTGGTTTTCATCCAATCGACTACGGACATGAACGTCCAAATTTCCCGTGTTGATGTTAATAATGAAAAATTGGGTTTCCTTCTCATTATTATGGACACCATAAAGCAAACAAGCCGGTTCAGATGATTTTGCAATCAACCCTCGCGGGGTAAACGTTTGACCCTCTGGATCATATCCCCAACAGACGACGGTGTTGTTGGTTCTAACCCCACAGTTAGAAGTATTACCCACGTCTAAAATTTGAGAAAAAGTATGATTTGGGGAGGTCGTACAAGCACAAAGGTTGCCTGTCATTCCAGGAATCGGACAACGACAGGTACTGTTTGGAATCCTAATTCCTTCACTACCAGGTAAATCTTGAATGTTAAAGCAGACTATTGTATGGTCAGTCTTAAGTGCACAACGTCCCCGTCCTCCACCAGGCACTTGAGAATAAAAAGTATTAGATGGAGGCTGAATCTTTCCAAAGCCACCCCAACATTCTATCTTCTGTTCGGGTCTAATTCCACAAGTGTAATTAGGACCGGCACCGACTTGGGAAAATTCGCCGCTCAGTGGTATGGATTGACTGTTACCTAGCTTACCTATCAATATGCCTGGATCTGAAAGATGGCTACCCCAGCATGAAACGGTGTGGTTAGTACGGACTCCACAGCTGTGCCGTCCACCCGCACTGACTTGCAAAAAGGTACCACTTGGTGGCTCTGCTTGACCTAAAGTTTTAACGTGTTTCCACTCATTTAAATAGGGATCTTCTTTCTGAGGTTCCCCTTGACGCCAATAGGGATCGTTGCTACCCCAACAAGCCAGCGTGTTGTCCGTTTTAACCCCGCAGTTGTGCCATAAACCCGCACTGATTTGCAAAAAGGTACCACTCAGTGGTGTTGCTTGACCATCCTCATTTAAGCCCCAACATGCAACCGTTTTATCAGTACGGATACCACAACTGTGATATCCACCTGCACTGACTTGTAAAAAAGTACCACTCGGTGGCATAGTCTGACCCTCCGAGTTTGAGCCCCAACAGACAACAGTGTTGTCAGCTTGAATAACGCAGAAATGATCTTCTCCTACCACTGAACAAGTTGCTACACTTGCTAGGAATGAATAAGACAATATTAAGAGATTAAAAGTCAATAAAGTTCGCCTAGAAAACATAAAAACGAAATTGTTCATAACATTACTCCAAGTCGTATTCTGATCGTTTTACGAAAGAGTTCATGATATGATATTCATCAGCATCATGGCAGGATTACCTTGTTTTGAAGCTATTACTGTGACCGAACAAATTAGAATTTTTTTGCAGCGGCCTGCTAGATGAAAATATATTTATGGTTCCCAAACTCTGTTTGGGAACCCATTCATGGACGCTTTGCGTCCCGTTTTGTAGAGCGTCGCTACAGGCATGAACTCTGCATAGGAACAATCATAAAATAACTTGTATTTTTAGAAACCAAGTTTCTTGAAGAAACTTGGTTTCTCATCATTAATTTGTACAAGTTATTTTGGTTTCGTTCCATAGTAACAAGGAAAGGAAATTGGGTAAATGTTCTACGCAGAGCGTAGAGGAAGGCGTTCCCAAACAGAATTTGGGAACAAGTAACAGAGTTTGGGAACGAGTAAAATATCATGTATGGCCATTTTAATGGCCACGAATTGACGGCCTAAATCTTATTAAATCCAATTTTACCACCCAGAAAGTGGGGATTAAAATAATTTATGGTTTCAACTTCTCCATACTATGAGAGTATTTTTTTTGTCGCAAGCAAATGCTTACAATACTGCACTATAATTGCTGACCTTATGAATTGTAATCAGTGCTATTTTTATTTTGTTTCCTTGTTCAATCTGTCTCTTATCGTATTAAGAGTCGTTTCAAATTCAGGGTTTATTTTATATGCTGGGTATATAACCAGTTCATTTTCAAGATGAAATTTATTTCCAATTAAATCCCTAATTAAAAAAATGTAATCAACAATTTCTTTAGTTGATACACTGCCGTCATTTATTAAAATATTTGCACTTTTACGTGAAAGTGTATATCTTAATGAAGATATTTTTTTCTTTTTTAAATATTTTAGTAATAATTTATTAAAGACGAGATTACTAGGCCTTTTTCTCATAAGAAATTTACTAAAAGGATTTTTAAAAGCATATTTCAAAATCCAGTAAATGGCGGTGTAAAAAAGATTTCCACTGAAAATGGATCTATAAGCATCATCTGTAGCTGCAATCATACTTCCCAAATTAGGATACACAAAATCTTGATATAAATGTCTTGCAATATGAAATTTCTCAATATTTCTAGCAATTAAATCTTTATCTCCATTTTTGAGCTCAAATTTAGCTTTAAGAATGACATAATTTCCACTTCTTCTAAAAATCGAATTACGATGTCCAAAATGACAATCACCTTTTTCCAAGATAATAACTTTGTTATCCTTATCTATGCATTCTACTGAGATTAAATGATTTGAAATAGCACAACCATAAGCATAGGCATTCATAAATATCGCACCGCCTATACTCGCAGGAATACCTTCTAGTCCTTCATACCCTTCTGAATTATTAAGAATTGCAACAACTCTTACAAAATCTTGTAATGAATACCCGACTTCTACTTGGATAACATTCTCGTTAATTTCTAATAATGTTAAATTTTTTGTTGATATGATCACCGAATACTCAATCTCATCAAATAGAATAATATTACTTGTAAAACCAATGATTTTGTACTTGATATGATTACTTTGTAAAAAGATGACTATTTGTTTAAATTTGTCATCGCTTTGAGGTGTAATAAAAAATTTGACATGACCACCCATTTTGAAATAGGTTTCATATTTCATATGATAATTGTCCCTATAAAATATATTATTTGTTTCCAAATAAGATTTTATGATTTCTAATTGCTTATCAGTGTTCATTATTGTTCCCTCGTCATTTATTATCTCTAAATACAGGTTCAAGTTATCAATTATCAATGACCAAAAACTCAATTTTTGTATTATATATCAATATTTTGGCATTGTGTCTCTTTTTTTTCTAAAAAATCTTTTTATGTATTACCTAAATCCTGCAAGTAAAACT
>JAGLHR010000475.1 GCA_023143415.1 Thiomargarita sp.
TTCAAAACCTGACAGGTCTGAACAGATATATTAATTTTTGCGAGTGACCTAACAATTAGCCGCCGCCAATGGCATGTACAATTTCCACCTTATCCCCTGCTGATAAAACATGACTTTCAAATTGGCTACGTGGGACAATGTCATTATTGACTTCCACAGCTAACCGTTTGTTTTCTAAGTTTAATTTTTTTATCAAAGCGGAAATACGAAAATTGTTTTCAACAGATTGCGCTTTACCGTTTAAAAAAATTTCCATCATTTTTGTTTCACCTACTTGACTATTGAAAAAATTTTTGGTAAGATGCTTGAATCCTTCCTAATGAGCGGGTGTAGTTCAATGGTAGAACTTCAGCTTCCCAAGCTGATAGCGTGGGTTCGATTCCCATCACCCGCTCCACTCTATATTTTTCAGAAAAATAATTTCATCAATTGAAGCATTTTTAATTTCATGCACGTTCCTTAATTCACATACTCACACTTCAATTGCTATTACTTGATGATCAAGTTTTTAGTCTTTCAACAGCATTTTTTGGAGTACAACGCTTTAGCTTTGGGCGTTTTCCGTTCAACGTTTTAGCTTTGGGCGTTTTCCGTTCAACGCTTTAGCTTTGGAGCCGTGGTATTAAGTCGCCAAAGCTGAAGCGTTGAACTCCATGACGAATTTTTAACGCTTTGATTTCAAACATTTTTTTAATTTTATTTCGCCTATTCTGTCTGTTGGGTAACGAAAAAATTTGATGTTCGAGTATTAAAATTTAATGCAATCCAAAGCGTTCGCTTTGGATTTCAAACTCACATATTTTTCAATATCGCCGCTTTAACCTCTTCAAGTTTAGCTTTAACGTTAATAAGAGCAGTCGTACTTTGGCGAATTGCTGTATCGGGATCTTTTAAACCATGCCCTGTTAAAGTGCAAGTGACAATACTGCCTTCTGGAATTTGACCATTTTTAATATCTTTCATTGCACCGGCGACTGAAATGGCGGAAGCCGGTTCACAAAAAATACCCTCTTTTTCGGCTAATAACTTTTGCGCCGCTAAAATCTCTTCATCGGTAAATTCGTCGAACCAGCCACCTGATGTTTGTTGGGCGTTAACGGCTTTATCCCAACTTTGGGGATTACCGATACGAATGGCTGTGGCTATCGTTTCCGGATGTTCGACGGGATGTCCACGCAAAAACGGAGCGGCACCAGTGGCTTGATAACCACACATTTTTGGTCGTTTATTGACAATGCCAATATCTGCAAATTCAGTATACCCCATCCAATAGGCACTAATATTCCCTGCATTGCCAACGGGCAAACAGTGATAATCGGGTGCCCTACCCAGTGCTTCAATAATTTCAAAGGCGGCGGTTTTTTGACCTTGCAAACGGTAGGGATTAATAGAATTGACAATAGTAATGGGGGCATGTTCAGCGACTTCTTTGACTAATCGCATCCCATCATCAAAATTGCCTTGAATTTGAATAATCACTGCACCGTGCATCATGGCTTGTGCCAGTTTACCTTGCGCGATTTTGCCTTCGGGGATAAGAATAAAAGCAGTGATGCCTGCCCTCGCACTATAAGCAGCGGCACTGGCTGAAGTGTTGCCCGTTGAAGCACAAACGGTTGCCTTGCTCCCGGCTTCCACTGCTTTAGTAATTGCCATCGTCATTCCCCGATCTTTAAACGAGCTAGTCGGGTTAAGTCCTTCATATTTCACATAAATATTAACTTCCTTGTTTAATAACTTGGGAATGTGATGTAAACGTATTAGGGGAGTATTGCCTTCGGCAAGGCTAATAATTCGTGTATCCTCATGCACAGGTAAATAGTCACGATATTTGTCAATAAGTCCAGTGTAACGGGTTGGCATAAAAAACCTCATCAGGTGTGAATGTTAGAGTATGAATATGTCTTCATGCTAGAAACTCATTATTAACAATTAATAATTAACTATTAACAATTTATTAAATAGAAAAAATTCAAGGCTAGGGTTTTTCTTCAAAAAACTTTCGCCTCGAATACTGGCTGACTTGTTGTGCATCTGCCTTCTGTGTAATAATATCTTTGGCAGTACGCAGAATATCCATCGCATATTGTTGTCCCAGTGGCGAGCCTTCTCGCAAAAGTCTTATCATTTCTTCAGCTGTGATACTGGTACCTTCTATTGTGCGATAAATGACAGCATTGGTTGATGAAACTTCACTTAATAAGTTAGAAATCACATCCCTATTAATATGACGAAAATAGGTATTGGCGGTAGGAATCTTCTCAAGATTTAATATTTCACCTATGCCTTCTAAGAATATTCTGAGGGAAGGCGATCTTGATGCCGCAATTTCAATATTAACATTCTCGAAAACGGAGGCATATTGCTCAACTTTTTGTTGCCTAAAAACGGAGTAAGCGAGTCGTCTTGGATGTGGTATTTCTTCAGGCAAAGAAACCCTATTAAGTAATCTGCGCCCATGCTCACTATAAACCTTTCTTTTCGCCGCTTCAATATCAGCAAAAAGCCAGGCTTCGATGGTAGGCACAGCACAAAATATTTGAGTTTCTGGATTTCCGAGGCATTTTTTCGCTTGTTCCATTGCGTCAGAAACCGTCATTGAGTCGAAATTAACAAGTGCGGCATATTTGACCTCCTTTAATTTCCAAGCCTTTTTAAGAAAATGAGCCAGATTCTTTTTTCCATTTGATGGTAAAATTTCGATGTGTTCTATTGGATAATGAGCCGTTTTCAACAGTTGTTTGACCAAAATAGCATCACTTTCATTTTCCACATAGAGTAATAATTGAACGTTTTCCATATTATAAAGTTATCTTTATTGTAACGACTCAGCCTTGAGATAAATCTCAAGGCTGACAGCTAAAGCAGGCTCAGCTAAATTATTTTCGAGGTTTAATTCTTTAAAAAACTTAAACCTCGAAATTAGTTTGCTTCAGTCTCCTTTAGCTTTTCGCCTTGAAATTGATTTCAAGGCTGAGTAGTTACCGCAATGAATTGATTAGATTTCATCCATTTATACTGTTAATCTGTTGTACTCAGGATAAAGATAATGATAACGTTCATCGTCAAGAATTTCAATCTTTTCTCAAATCGTTACTACTCAGGGCAACCACAAGGGGGTGCAGCCTACATCAGAAGATTTTCGTCTGTATTAATAAGAATATTTCAGCCT
>JAGLHR010000476.1 GCA_023143415.1 Thiomargarita sp.
GTTCCTACCCACCCTACATCTACTGCAAATTCTGATTCAAACAAGAAAAAATGTCCAGTCGAGAAAAGAAACTGGTATAATTTAAGCGATTTGTTCAGATTGACAAAAATATTTAAGCCCTTTTCTGAAAATGTACAATACCACCAAAATAAGGATAGCAGAGGGATGAGTCGTTTTTGCCAATAAATACCCCAACGCAAGTGCATAAGCATCATTTAGAATGAAATCCTTGAAATCGGGATCACATATAAAACAACGAAATTCTTTTGCACGCTTATCAAGCCAATCACCATCGCCGCGCACTGGCTCCATACCAGCATTAATCATCACAATTTCCATGGCTTCTTCCAAATTGCCATGACATTCTTCAACGGCATCAAGTGCCTGTAACGCATCTTCACCATACTCTTGCAGGGAAGTACGAAATTGAACCAATTCTTCTGTAGTAATCGTAGTCATAAAGTATTTTGTCTCACCAAATAAGTCAGTACAAAATATAACATTTTTTGTGACTTGTTTTTAGAGCATTTTGAACTCCAAAATATCCGATTAGAAAAATTCATTATGTCAAATTGTTATCACTGCGGTTTACCCGTACCCAAAAATCTCAACTTATTTGTCACCATCAATGGCGAATCACAACCGATGTGTTGCATGGGTTGTCAGGCGGTGGCACAAGCGATTATTGATGCCAATTTTCAAGACTTTTATAAACACCGTACCAGTAACGCGCCAACTGGAAAAGAATTAGTTCCTGAATTTCTCAAACAAATCACCGTTTATGATAATCCAGCGATTCAAAAACGCTTTGTTCGTTCTGAAGGGGAACTACATGAAGCCGCTTTAATTTTAGAAGGAATCACATGTGCCGCCTGTGTTTGGTTAAATGAACGTCATTTGAAAACATTGCCCGGAGTGATTGATGTACAAATTAATTATTCCACCCACCGCGCTCGTGTTCGCTGGGATAATTCCCAAATTCTTTTAAGCGAGATTTTAGAAGCGGTGAGTCAGATTGGTTATATCGCTCATCCTTACGATGCCGCCCGTCAACAAGAAGTCTTGGAACGTGAACGCAAAGAACAATTGCGGCGCATCGGAGTGGCTGGTGTATTGGGAATGCAAGTGATGATGATTTCAATTGCCCTTTATGCCGGCGCGTGGTATGGCATGGATGCAGAATTTAAAACCTTATTTCATTGGGTTAATTTAACTCTAACGCTACCGATTATTTTTTACGCCGCCACTCCTTTTTTTAAAAACGCATGGCGTGATGTCAGTCATAAACAATTCGGGATGGATGTACCTATCGCGTTAGCACTCAGTCTTGCCTTCATGGGTAGTATTTATGCCGTTTTCAATGGGGGGCATGTTTATTTTGATTCCATTGCAATGTTTGTCTTCTTCTTATTAACAGGGCGATATGTTGAACTGCAAGCGAGACAACGAAGTGCGCGGGCGGCGGAAAGTTTAGTGCATTTAGTACCAACAATGGCAACTCGTTTACACAAAACGGCTGAAGGTGTTGAGGAGGAATTGATTTTAGTAGCTGATTTGGAAATCGGAGATAAATTGCTGATTCGCCCTGGTGAAAATATTCCTGCTGACGGTACGATTTTAGAGGGAAATTCGAGTATTGATGAATCTTTGCTCACCGGCGAAAGTCATCCGATAACGAAAACAGCAGGGCAACCATTAATTGCGGGAACGGTGAATATTGAAAGCCCTTTGCAAATGGAAATAGATAAAATCGGTACTGATACCGTATTATCTCATATTTTGCGTTTATTGGAACGCGCCCAAACGGAAAAACCGGCGATAACGCAATTAGCAGATAAAGTCGCTTCATGGTTTGTCTTAGGCGTATTATTATTAGCTTTGGGAGTAGCAATCTATTGGTGGAATGTCAACCCTGAACTATGGTTAACCATTACACTTTCCGTATTAGTCGTGACTTGTCCCTGCGCCCTTTCCTTGGCAACCCCAACAGCGATTACTGCCGCGACGAGCAGCTTGACTCAATCCGGTTTATTGATCACACGGGGGCATGCTTTAGAGAGTTTGGCACAAGCCACCCATTTTGTTTTTGATAAAACAGGCACTTTGACAAAAGGGCAATTGCGTCTCTTAGCGACTCATACTTATGCTGATTTGAATCAGGCAGAATGTTTACAATATGTTGTCGCCTTAGAGCATCATTCCGAACATCCGATTGCGCGGGCTTTATTAACCGCTTGGGAAGAAGTGCCTCAAATTGATTTAGAGGTAATTTCAAACGGAAACAACCGTTACCTGCCAACAACAGCAATTAGCAATCATCCCGGTGCAGGGCTGCAGGGCGATATTGCAGAAACCCGCTATTTTGTGGGTACGCCCGCTTTTATTACAAAAATGACTGAATTAAGACTTGAACCGGAACAATTGAAAAATCTTGAGAAAGAGGGCAATACACTGGTTTTCTTAGCGAATAAGAAATCGCTTATGGCTGCTTTTGTTTTAGGTGATGAGATTCGGAATGGTGCAAGAGAATTAATTCAAGCGTTACGACAACAAGGGAAATCAGTCAGTTTACTGAGCGGCGATCATGCTATCGCAGTTCAGCGCGTCGCAAAAGCAGTGGGCATTGAAACGATAAGTGCCGCCCTTTCCCCAGAAGAGAAATTACAAGCGGTTAAATCCCTACAAAAAGAAGGTGAAATCGTCGCGATGATAGGTGATGGGGTTAATGACGC
>JAGLHR010000477.1 GCA_023143415.1 Thiomargarita sp.
CCTTGTGGTTGCCCTGAATTGTAGGGGCAATCCCTTGTGGTTGCCCTGAGTAGTTACGAAAATTTAATACAAAACTAAACCTGTCAGGTTTGGCTTTAAAAGTTTTGGAAGTGATTAAAATCTCATTCCTTACTTAGAATTTATAGTTAAAATCCAAACGGAAACGATTACCATCTTCATCAGTCGTAATCGCTTTGACAACATACAGACGTGCCACAATACCGAATTCTTTGGTGGCTTTGTATTTAAAGCGGAACTCATGGCCTTTTATATTGCTGAGTCGTCCCTCTGTAGCTGTACCCCAACGTGCCCAGTCATCATGTGCATAAGAAGCATTGACAGCCAATGTTTCAATATGGGCGTAGTAGTAACCGAGTTGCCAGTCGCCTGGGTTTTTCGTCTGCCCTAAATGAATTGAACCCACATAACCCTCTGTTTCATCACGGTTTTCCGCTGCGAATTTATCAGAACCCGTCGCCGAATAATCTTCTTCATTGTGTATCCAATCTCCCCCTATTGTCAGAGGCAAACTGCCCAACATAAATTTGGCTTGCAAACTACCCACCCAAATTTGGTAATCCCGAAGCCCATTCTGATTCAAAAGCACAATGGCATCATCATCATCAGCATTGGCTTCAATGGAAAGTAAACCTGCGGCTGCTGTGAAACTACCGCCACTAAATTTGCTGGAAAAAACCGCTTGCCCTAAAGCGAGGTTACCAGAAAATTCTTTCATACCCACCGGCAAACTAAAATAACCGGCATTGATGGCGAATTGGTGATTACCCCCGGCTTTGAAACCCGTCGCCATGCCAGCAACCGTTGCAAAATCACTCCAAAACAATTCGTTCTGTTTCCAGAATGGCATATTATTTCTACCAACCCAAGTCCATAAACCTCCTTTCTTTGCTTTGAAATACCATTTATCAAGGTTAAAATCAAGGTCCCCAGTATCATTATCATCAAAATCGACGATGGTAATATTAGGGGATTGATGACTATCATCAGAACCGCTACGCATTTGGGCAGCAAAACTCGCCCAATCATTATGTTCATAGTTTAAACGAAGACGGGCGCGGATGCGGGCGCGTGTCCGATCTTCGCGCTCAGTGATTCCATCACTTTTAACTGAATCAAAGTCACTTTCTAAACGAAAACGAAAATCTCCTGAGAGAGACAAATCTGCTTGAGCTATGCTCGGTATTGTCATTGCACCTGTCGCAAAAATGCTAGTCGCAAGTATTGAGAATGATGCTTGCCTTAATCTGTTTGTGATTTGATCCATAATAAAAACCTTTATTGTACGAAGAATTTTGGAGTCGAGGTTTGTATTTAAATACATTTTAAATCAACAATTTATGAATTTTTCTATAAAGTAACAGGATTTTTAAAAGAACATATTATACTCTCGCATCAAGTTTTCTCGTTTTCGAGGTTTTTGCTTCAAAAAACAAAAACCTCGAAA
>JAGLHR010000478.1 GCA_023143415.1 Thiomargarita sp.
CATTAGCTTCAATTGTTTTAAGTTGATTAGGTTGAGGTTTTAATGTCACAATTTGGCTGTTTGAACACTTTCCTTCCAACATTTCTCGTGCTTCCTTAAAAGAAGCAGCAGAACAACGTATCACAATTTTTTGATCAAGCTGACAAAGAGTTGCTAGATGTAAGTAGGAAGCATAATTGCGATCATACAGCAATAAATCATTCTCTCTACTATGTTCTAAATGTCCAATTGCTAAATTGACTTCATATGCTCTTGCATGACTCAAAACGCGGTCCACCGCTACACGGTTTAATACGTCATACATGACTGAAGCCAAAGCATAGTTATGAGAACCTTTCACATCAGGATGGTCATTACTATAAGAGATTTGACCAAATTCTTCTGTTATTTCAGCACTATCTGGTAATAAATTTTTTGAACCGTCAATACCCATTACACGCATCCCTTTGTAAAGCTTGATGTTATCATCACTATACATGACCTCAACTACCGCTTTCTGGTTTAGTTCGATGAAAGCGGTATGATTCAAATTGCGTCTTGCTTGGGTGAAAGCACTGTTTGTTACAGTATCAGTATCATAATCCATTGTAAATTCATTGAGTTTCAGTTGTAATGACTTTATACTCTTTTGAAGTATCATCACCAATAATATTGGAAAATATCATTTTCTGACACGAGTAGGTTTTGATTCTCCGAGGTCTATTTTTAAACTCTTCATCTTCAATTAATTCTTGGCTTTTCTCAACGGTTTTTTTTTTGGACATATTATACCTTCATTGTTAATTAATTTATGTTATAAAATTTATTATACCATACAATCACTTATCTCTTAACTTAATGGCAGTGACCCTACATGGCTACATGGCTTCAGACATGCAAACATCACCACATCATTATATAGAAATTGACGGTGCAATGGGGGAAGGTGGGGGGCAGGTATTACGAACTGCGCTTTCCTTGTCTATTTGCACTAGTAAACCATTTCGCATTACTCAGATTCGGGCTAATCGCAAAAAGCCTGGATTACAACGCCAACATCTCACAGCCACTCGTGCTGCCCGTGACATTTCAGGGGCTTATATTGAAGGAGATGAAATTGGCTCTATGGAATTGAGTTTTATACCATATCAAGTACAGTCAGGGCATTACTTTTTTGCGGTAGGCACAGCGGGCAGTACAACGTTGGTATTGCAGACGGTTTTGTATCCGCTGTTGTTAGCAACGGGAGAATCTCATCTCATTTTAAAGGGTGGAACACATAATCTTTTAGCTCCCACGTATGATTTTTTAGCGCGCGTTTTTTTACCAATTTTAAATCGCATGGGCGCACAAGTGACAGTAACGCTTGAACGTTATGGTTTTTATCCCGCAGGCGGTGGACAATTGAAGGTACATATTATACCGGTTCAACATTTGAAAGGTATTCGTCTCATGGAACGAGGCAACATTATCGCACGTCAAGCAAAAGCATTGATAACCGGTATTCCAGAACATGTGGCACAACGGGAATTACAACGAGTTGCTAAGAAATTTAAATGGTCAAAAGAATGTTTACACTATTGTCCACTCCCTTCTGATCAAGGACCTGGCAATGTATTATTGCTGGAAATACAAAGTGAGCATATCACCGAAATTTTCACCGGTTTTGCTCAACGCGGTGTCCGAGCAGAGGCGGTGGCAGATGGGGCGATCAAAATGGCGAAAGAGTATCTTGCCGCTGAGGTTCCTGTCAGCGAACATTTGGCTGACCAATTATTAATACCTTTAGCGTTAGCAGGAGAAGGAGAATTTACAACCCTCACACCTAGCCGCCATACATTGACTAATATAGAAGTGATCCAACGTTTTCTTTCTGTGCCTATTACCCAAACTCAACAGAAAGATAATGTTTGGGTTATTCGGGCTGGGGGGAGTTGAAGTAGGATGTAGGCTAGGTAGGTGGGCAACGTGGGTGCACTTTTTTAATGAGGAAGGTGGGCAAAAGACTTTGCCCACCCTACATGTTTAGGGTAAATTTAAAATCACGAGTAAAATACAGCTAACCAAATAACTTCTTCACTTGTCCATTCAAGTCGATGTTTTGTATATGCTTTTATATTAACAAAATCCCCTTCATTGAGATGAATAATTTTATCATCCAATTCAAATCTTAATTTAGCCGCTCCTTTTAAAACGATGATCCATTCATTTTCAGTTTGATTATACCAAAAATGAGGTTCTGATTTATGTCCTTGTGAAACAATTCTCTCAATTCTAACGCCATTGGAGTTGACTAAAATGTCTGTCAGTTCTTCAGGTAATCGTTTTGGTATGTTATCAAATATGTTCATTATGGTTATTTTTGTTTCCTTAAAAAAGTCAGCATTTCTTCACGCGCCAGCGTGGGAACCGATTTTCGACGCGCCTGCCTCGAACGGAAACTGGAGGTTGGCGCATCAATAATGGGATTTCCACTCCAATATTTTAATCAGAATTTTCAGAATTTCAGTCAGAATGAAAGA
>JAGLHR010000479.1 GCA_023143415.1 Thiomargarita sp.
TTATTTTTTTAGCGGGAATTGCTGAACAAAGTGTTTGTTGGGATTTTGGCAAAGCGAACATAGCCTTACGAGTGCAATTAAACTAGCAAGCGTAGGGTGGTTTTCCCAGCATATATTTGATTTTTTTGTCTGAATCAGAATTAACAAAAATAAATATTTTCATAATTAAATCAATGAGTTATTATGTTAACTCACTCATTCTGCAAATTCTGATTCAGACAATAAGTACAACGGATTTGCGAATTAAACGGATTGGCTCTTTGATTTAAATTCGTTGTTTTCGTCAATTCGTTGTACTATGCCCGACAACCTACTGCTATTGGGCGCATTCCTAAAAAGCCCTTTTGGTTCAATGAGCCAAAAGGGCTTTTTTTATGCCTACATCTCAGGTTTAATCTGCTCAATTGATCCTCACATTTTTTTCGTCGTTACGTCTATAACATTAAGAGTATGAAAAAAATCGGATGAATTGATCCTCACATTTTTTTCGTCGTTACGTCTATAAGGGTATGTGAAAAATTATCAGGTGGTTTTAACTTCGCTGACGGCGTTTAATACGATTCGCCCTACGCTTGCTGAAATGGTGAGTCAATTTAAATGTTTGATTTAAAATGGTTTTTTTTCGTTTTTCGTAGGGTGGGTAGAGCGACAGCGAAACCCACCAATATCAAAACGAAAATGGTGGGTTTCGTTCCTCTACCCACCCTACAACGCTGTTTTTACCACTTTGATTAAATGTGCAATAGGAGACTGAAATATGAAACGATTACCTACAGCGTTAATGGCTGCTGCGATGACATCAATGTTCGCCACCTCAACATTTGCTGCTGATGAGGCTGAATGGTCACCAAATTTGTTGCTGAAACCGAATGCCGAGGCTAAATTGGATGATGAATGGGGAGTTTGGAAAGGTGGCTTTAGTCGGTTAAGTTATTATGGCAGTATATTTCCTCACCAGGGAAACTTTTTTTTCAGGTTGGCAGGCACTGTCAAACTCACTCAGAACATCAATGTTTCTGACTATGCCTCTTTTATTGACAACGGTAACGCCGAAGTTAAAGTCGGCAGTTGGTTTAGACTGGGCGTGGGTACGCCTGAATGTTCCTTCATAATACAATATTATGATGAGAATGCGGCTTATTTAACGGAGAATTCAGAAAGCATCGGTTGCGATGTGGCTAAATGGACTGAACAGCAAACGATCAAGACAGTTCCACCCGTAACAAGGACTATAACCGCTGAAATTCGAGTCATCCAACCAACAGCATGTGCAGGAAATAGTTTTTGGGCGGATTCGATGCCGGCATATTGTGATGTTCTGTTGGATGATGCTTATTTTCATATCAACTCCAGTTCCACCGCGCCAGACGAGGCATCCTCCGATAATGAGGATGAGACTTCCAATGACGAAGATGGGCAGGGTGATGAGACTTCCAATGACGAAGATAGCACGCCGTCTGAGAGTGGTGAGACTGTCGATGACAGTGGTGACAGCGATGAGACTAGCACAACGGCTACCACAGCCAGCCTACACTTCACAGAGATTAAGCCACTCTACAATATCGGTGATATTGTCATGATCGATTTGGTAGAAAACCTGCAAGTGGCGACTCGTTTTCATCGGGTTGACTTATGGGTAGCGATTGAATTGCCTGATGGCAATTTGCTCTTTATGACAGAAAATCCGTTTGAGCCATTTAGCCTCAAGCCGCAATCCTTTAAATCGTCTTTAGATACTAACCAACCTACCCATCGGGTACTTGAGTTTGAAGTCGTACCCACTTTGTTGAGCGGAAACTATACCTTTTATGCGGTATATGTCAAAGAAGGGCAGAATCCGATGAACAGCTTTTTGGGTGTACGCTCAAATATTGCGATAACAAGGATCGTATTAGGTAATGATTAATATGTCGTTTTGGGATTAGCAAGCGTCGATGCCATTAAGGAACGTGCATGAAATAATATCGACGACTAGACCTGACAGGTTTTGGAAACCTGTCAGGTCTGATTCAACAACATTGCGTCAAGAAACCCCGTTTTTTGAAAAAACGGGGTTTCTGAATTTTTATTTACCCAAGTAAATTAAACCATGCGATAAAAATTGTGTTAAAGGAGAACAATTGATGAATAAGTCATTGAAGTTAACGCCGTTCATTTTGACTTTCCTATTCCTGTCGAGTAACGGGTTCGCACAAGAGGAACCTGAAATATGTCATTTGGGAGAACAAGAATGTCCAGTTCAAATAAAAATAGGCTTAGGCTTGGATAATATTATAGGTCCCCAGAAGCATGAGAAACTTGGTAAGGAGATAGTATTGCGTCAAGCCTATTATCAGCTTAAAGTCAATGACATTGTCACTATAGACTTTAGTGATGATAGTGATGGTGATGTAACAGCTGGAGTCAGTCTTTCCGAATGTTCAGAATTTGCTAATTTAGGTGTTTGTCCTCTTCTGGGATTACCCACTTACTTAGCACCCCAAGGCCGTAAATGCACATTGTCTTTTGATAAATCAACAGATATATGCATAACGGTATTTGGAACTGAAGATGGGAAACCTTACAAATTAATCACAAAACAGTCAAATGAGGAATTTTCATCAACTTCGACAAAAACCTACGAAGACGGTTTGAATGAAGGCATAGCAAAGGGCATAGCAATATGTCAAATTGACCCAACGTCTTGTGGAATAACGGTACCCCAAGAAAATGAAGGCATAGCAAAGGGCATAGCAATATGTCAAAATGATCCTGCGTCTTGTGGAATAACGGTACCCCAAGAATCGGATGACTGCCCTAGCGTTGACACACACGCTTCGTTTTCACCAAGCGATGGTACTCTGACAATTCCAGTGGTAGATGTCCCTGATACATTGGGTGGTGTGACAACTTACCGTGCAGAAATGTCTTTGGAAGAAGGTCAGGGTTTATTGTTCTCCGTAACGAAAGTCGAACCAGTTCAGTAGTCATGTTGGGTAGAGCGAAAGCCAGGGTGAGCAACTTTTGTGCTGTCAGTCAACATAGAGTCACTGCCATTATAAGGAAATTAGTAACTACTCAGTCTGGGTTGTCTGCAAAGCCGCACAAAGCTAAAGCGTTGGACTCCAAAGAACAAAGCTAAAGCGTTGTACTCCATTTGTATTTCAAGGAAATTATTTGTTAAATATTTTTATAACTATTTGAAACTATTATGAAATTTAACTTTAAACGGGATTTCTAAATACCTGATATGCACAGGCACTTATTAGACTTTATTGATTTCCCACAACACCAAGTTTAATCTTTCAACGGTGGAACTTAAATTATTTATGAACTATGAACCTAGAGTTGTATTGTAATGAATATTGATGATATCCAATCTGCCCTCAATCGTCTTTGGAATGACTGCTCCCTTGGGTTTGCAACTCTGTTTTGGGGGATAATTCTGTTATTCAGTTTGCCATTGGGCGGTTCGACTTGGGCAGTTATCTGCTTTTTCTTTTGGGTTGGTTCTGCTTGGTGGGCGGTTGTTGGCTGCTTTTTGGTTCCCTTGGTAGATGAACTCCCAGGATGGTTGGTCGATTTATTATCGCCGGGTTTGATCTTGATTTTTTTATTTCTTTTTGCAATCATTCCCCCTTTCCTGTTCGTATATTATACACTGCTGTTATTTAATACGTGATGATGTTGTTTAACCAAGCGTAGGGTAGAGAGTAGAGCGACAGCGAACCCACCACTATACTTTGGTACTTACACTTTTATATTTCAGGAAAGTTCTCATGAAAAGATACTTGATAATATTTTCTGTTCTTTTGACAATCATTGCCCTGATGAGTGGATGTGGCAGTTTTCAATTGAAAAGCTATACAAAATAAACGAATCCGATCAAGATAGAAACTTCTGATATTGAGAAAACAGTTTATTTCGTGTTTGAAAATAACTCCCCTCATCCAAGCCAACTGGATTCCCTGATACGGACTAAGCTGGAAGAGAATGGGTACAAGATAGTTTCAGATGCACAAAGAGCAAGCTTTTCTCTCAAAGTAACACCGGTTAATATTAATAATGATAATGGAACCGAATTTGATTTAGCAAATGTGCTAGAAATTGGATGGAATGCAAAAGGCAGTGCAACGAAAGAATTAGAGACAAATTTTGGTTCTGGTTCTCAAACTTTTTTAATGGGAGCCGCAGCTGGATTAGTCGTAACGACTTTCGTAGGTTCATTAGCGTATCTGACTGCCGACGGAAATATCAGAATGCAGGTGGATGTTAATATTACGCAGCCAGAAAATAAAGCGTCTTATACCCGCGTTTTGTCAGAAGTGGAAAGAATGCGTCTTGATACTAAAGAAGCACAACCGATATTAGAAGGAAATATCTCTAATAAGATTGTGAGCTTCTTTAGATAATAACGGAGATAGTATGAAAAATTATATGATGGCTTTTGTTATACTGCTTATCGGTTTACAAATAGGTGGTTGTTCCCATTCAGCACTCGTCATTACTGAACCGAAGTACAATGAGATCATTAAAGTTGACTTCAAAAAAATGGGTGCGGATGGTATTAAACAAGTGATAACGATTGCCTCTGGTATGAATGGCATATCTCGTGCCAGTAATGCGAAACAGGCATTGTGGTTTAATATGCAAATTGCCTCTGAACTGACAAAATCTAAAGGATATAATTACTTTTCCATCCTTCTACCCAAATATCTTTCACATATCAAAGGCAGCACAATTAGTACGCCGGAGGAGTTATATGAGCGTTGTACTAATGAAAGCATCGGCTCACATATTTTATCTGCGGTTGATCAGAGCAATTTAGATAAACTCGCCTGTGGCATTTTTGTGCCTGGCAACGGTGCCCAAGAAAAGACGGGGATTTCTGTGATTGTGATGTATAAAGAAAAGCCGGTTAAATTCATCGCATTTAATGCGGATGAACTGCTTCACTTTATCAAGGAAAAAGGTTTGTTTACTCAACCTAGAAAAATCAAACGCATCAAACTTGATGACTCAGCTTACTTTTGGAAAGGAAGCTATTCTACTTGGTGTAAACAGAATTTTCAAAAATGCCCTTTATCAGTCAGGTAGGAGGAACGGTGGGTTTCTTCGTTCCTACCCACCCTAGGAAAAAACAGTTTAAATTAGGTAGGAGGAACTACAACAATATTCATAAATAAGGGCAATGTCCTGAGTAGTTACCTTTATTATACTCGATCATCAAGTTTTTGATGTTATTTGGCTTTGCATAAATCAATTTTTAAATGTTGTAAAAAGCAAGTTATTGATTTTTAAAATAATTATAATGACTCAAAATATTTTTTAAAATCAATGATTTATAAAAAACTTGATGATCGAGTTATATGAGTTTTATCCTCAGCGCAGTCAAGTTTTCGGAAATGTAGGGGCAGAAGTGGTGTGGTGGGCAACCACGTTGCCCACCCTACATGGCTCGCTTTATAAATACACGATGACTTATGCACAGGTACTTATGATGCGGTTTTGAAAAAAAATGAAAAAAAATTTGACCTCTTAAATCAATTCAGGTATAATGCTCATCGTCTTGAGAACGAGACTTAAAAAAAGTCATGTAGGGTGGGCAACGTCTTTTTGGTGCAACGGCACACCACTTTTTTAATGAGGAAGCCGTTGCACTAAAAGGACTTTGCCCACCCTACATGACTCCTTAAGTTATGATGTAGGTTGGGTTAGCGAAGCGTAACCCAACACCCCTCTTATTGATGGAGTCGGGTTACGTTATTTCGCGACGCGAAATAAGCTAACCCGACCTACATTCTTCCTCATTAAAAAAGAAACCCACCATTTTTGGTGGGTTTCGCTCTACCCACCCTAGTACATTGTCAATTTGAATTTGTCTGGTGAGACAATAAAGACCTGACAGGTTTCCAAAACCTGTCAGGTCTAAAGCTACCCGTCAAAATTAGCTTGACACTAGATTAAAATATTTTTTTTCCTGTACAAAGAGGAATGATTTCTGGTTTCCACGCGCTGGCGTGGAAACCCATTCGGGACGCGCCAGCGTCCAGTTTACGTCGTTCAGGCGACGCTGGCGCATCGTCAATGAGCGCGTGGGAATGAGGAAATTTAATGGCATTGAATCGTGGGATAGATTCATAAATCGTCAATTCTTAATTTCCATGCCATCAAAATAATTTCTAACAGCGATTATTGTCAATTTAATTTCTTTAGCCACTTTCGTTTCAAAACCCCATTTATCGACTTGGACAAAAAATTTACCTGATAAAAGAGTGGTTGAAGCGAATACCTCATCGCCAACTCCCTTTTCTAAAGATTGGAACTCTTTCAAGAGATTTTTTTGATCAATTAAGGCATTGCCTTCGGTAATTAAACCATCTACTGGTATCATTTCATCTGCATTGATGACAATGATATCGCCCTGTTTTAAAGTATCAATCGGCGTTTCAATTTCCGCCCCTTTAGTAACCAAACCACTTTTGGTAGCCATGTAGGGTAAGCAACGTTTTTCTCGTTCCAACGCTCCTGCGTCAATGCCATTAAATTATAGCAGGGCGAACAGGCAGATTCGCCCCTACAATCACATAATACGTGGGGTTTTGTAGGGGCATACCTGCATGTCTGCCCTTAAATTTGTATGTCTACCCTTAACTTAATGGCAGTGACGTTCCAGCGTGGGAACGTCTTCCACCCTGGTGTTGACAGATCGCCAGCGTGGAAACGGGAAATCAATCTAAACTACATGGAATACTGAGTAGCGAAGCCGCTTGAGCTAGTTTGACCTCTAATGTGTAAATTGACGCTATATCATGATTTTTGGCAATAGCAAGATGTAAAGCATCACCTGCACGTAATCCCGTTTGGAATTTTTGGATAAATTGGGCTGCTAAATCAAAATCGGTTGCATCAGGTATAATTACTTGACATGAATTTGCCATCATCTGCTCAAATTTGTTAATGGTTTCAAGAGCAAATTGTTCAGTCGATTCTTGCATTCTCACCTTGCGAGCAAGTACGCTAGAAAATTCCGTTTTGGTCCAAAGACTCAAAGCAACTTCAGCCATTGGAATGGTTTGAAGTTTAGCAACCACCTTTTCCGAAGTTAATTCATTGATGAAAAGCGGTACGACAAAGCTAGTATCAAGATAACATAAGTTAATAACGTGCCTCCTCACGTAACGCTTGCAAATGTGCTAAACTAGAAGTTGGACTGAGCGGCTGACTGGCTCTAAATGCTGCCAACTCTTCAAACGGAATGGGTTTCAACGTTTTCTTTACGGGTATGATACGAGCAATGGGTTGCCCCCAATGGGTAATCATCACATCGAATCCCGCTACGACTTTATTTAGTAAAATGTCACTCAAATGCGTTTTCGCTTCTGCAACGCTTACCGTTTTATTTAGTAAAATGTCACTCAAATGCGTTTTCGCTTCTGCAACGCTTACCGTTTTTTGCATAATCGAACTCCATAAAATCATTGGCACTGCAGTTAGTTGAATGGGATTAATTCAAATCAAGAAATAATATAAGGGCAATCACTTGTGGTTGCCCTTGAATTTGAAACCTTCCCACGAGGACGAACCCAGTAGCTCATATTATATTACTATTTTTTCTCGTTCCAACGCTCCTGCGTCAATGCCATTAAATTATAGCCTGGTAGGGTGGGCAACGTGGGTGCAACGGCACTTTTGTTTACAAGTACAACTTCTTCCCGAAATAAACAGATTAACTTTTTCTTGTTCCCACGCGCCGGCGCTCATCGTTATACATAAGTCAAAATGTCATAAAATGTAGGGTGGGTAGAGCGAAGCGAAACCCACCATTTTCGGCGATGTGGTGGGTTTCGCTATCGCTTTACCCACCCTACAAAAAAACAATTTAAATCAAATACT
>JAGLHR010000048.1 GCA_023143415.1 Thiomargarita sp.
CGTTGAAAGTCGCTTTAAATGGCAGTGATATTACTATTCAAGAAGTCAGCGGCGAATGTGGTACGGGTTTAAACTTTAGTTGCGATTTAGGTTTAATCCCTGTTGCTGAAAGTAAAACCGTCTCAATTAAAGCAGTGCCAACTGAAGTCGGAAAAGTAGAACTGTTTGCACAAGTCACTAATTCTGCTTCCAAACCGACGACGGCAATCGTGACGACTGTGAAGAGTAGAGAAGCTGATTTAGGTGTAAGCCTGATTGCGAATCCACCAACTGAGTTAGTTCCAACACCTGAAACCATACTGGTGGAAAGTAACTTGATGCTAACCTTGACAGTCACTAATCAAGGGCCACATCTTGCGAAAAACATCAATTTAATCAATGTGTTACCAGAAGGCGTGCGGTTGCACTCACCAATCAGTGCCGCAGGAGGGGTAGTCTGTGAGGAGATAGATGCAAAAAGGCAGATGAATTGTACCATTGAAAGCCTTCCCAATGGAGAAACTCTCACCCTGAATTTTATCGTTGTGCCAACCGTTGCGGGTGAATTAGTCTTTTTCACCCAGTTATCATCCTCAGCGATTGATGCCGAGAAGAGCAATAATAGCCATACGATAAAAGTACAGGTAAAAAAGCCATCAACCTTATATTTTGTGGAAACACATCAAAATGAGATTAACGATGTGCAAGGTTTAGAAAAAGCATTTGCCCTCACTATTAGCCCTGATGGACAATTTATCTATGTCGTCGGCTTTTCTAATAATGCAGTTGCTCTGTTTAGACGCAATAGCAGTGATGGCAAATTGCAATTTGTTTCCACCCCATTTCATGGCACGCATGATGATTTAAAACCCAGTGCGATTACTCTGAGCAATGATGGCAATTATGCTTACATCGCCAGTTTTGAAGAGAATGCCGTCTCCGTTTTCCGCCGTGATAGTAGCAATGGCACCTTATCTTTCATCGCAACCTATAAAAACGGGGAAGAGAATATTGACGGTTTAATGATTGACGGTTTAATGGGCGCACTTGCTCTGGTTGCCATTGACAATCATCTCTATGTCGCAGGGCAAAGAGATAATGCGATAGCCATTTTCAGTCAAGAACCCGAAACGGGCGAATTGCATTTTATTGAAGCTATTCGTTTTGAAAAGGAATCACAAAGCTTAAATGGAATTAATGCACTCGCCCTCACGCCAACAGGTTCTCACTTATTCGCAACCAGTGCGAAAGTAAATCGCCTATCTACATTTAGCAGAGATAGAGAAAGTGGCAAATTAAATCTGATACAAACCCTCACAAAAAACGCGGATATTCAAGGGTTAAAAAATGTCAATGGCGTTGTCGTCAGTCCTGATGGTCAATTTGTTTATACAACCGCGAGCGGTGATAACGCAGTCGCCATCTTTAGTCAGGCGCAAGAGACGGGATTACTGACTTTTGTTGGAGCGCATAGTAATGGGGTAAATGGCGTTGAAGGTCTCTTAGGGGCAGCAGGTATTGCCATCAGTGCCGACGGTCAATTTCTCTATGTCGCAAGCATAAATGATCACGCGCTAGTCACCTTTCGTCGCAATCCCAATACAGGGCAAATAAGTTTTATAGAAGCCAAAAAAGAGGGAATAGATGAAATCGACGGATTAGAAGAAGCGCGAGCAGTCATTACCTTTGGAGGTTTCATATATGTCGCAAGTACATCAGATAATGCGATAACCGTTTTCAGTATCACGACGGCGGATTTATCCATAGCGATAAGCGAAAGTAGCGCATCTATCAAAATGGGCGAAACGCTGATTAAGACAATCACAGTGAAAAATCAGGGTCCTCATCAAGCGACAGACGTGATTTTAGAGGGCGTATCCACCAATATCAATTTGCTCTCACTTGAATCAAGCCAGGGAGATTGCACCACCACTTCTGAAAAGTTCAATTGTACTTTAGGACTCTTGAATAGTGGTGCCTCGGCAGAAATAACGCTTAAATTCTCGCCGACAGATATAGGAGAAATCAGTTTAAGTGCCACAGTGATGGCGCAACAATTTGATCCGAGCCCTAATAATAGAGCAACAGAAACCATACAAGCCTTCATCGAATCCGATTTAAGCGTTGAGCAAAATGCCAGCGCAAAAGTGGCAACGCTTGACACCCCGCTGACTTATGAAATAACCGTCATCAATCACGGTACACAATTGGTTAAAAATATCACGCTGCGCGATGTGATACCTGAAACCGCACGGTTTGAATCGGCAAAGATAAACGGTGATGATTGTCCTTTTGATGAAGACAGTCATACTGTAACCTGTACCATTCCGACATTAGCAGGAAATGCACGTCATCTGGTGAAAATCATTGTCACGCCCACCACAGAAGGGGTAATACTCACAAATACCGTCACGATCAGTGCCGATGTCATCGATCCCAATTTGGCTAATAATCAAGCGACTTATGTAGCAGAAGTCCCTTTTCTGAATACCATTAAAGTCAGGCATGATAACACCGGTAAAAACCTACATAATCCTCACGTTACTATCAACGGGGCGATTATTGGCGGTTCAGTCTCGGGCAATATTGAAAACCAAGGGCTAATCTCCGATGTACATATCTTACCAGAAGCCATCCTGAACGGCGGAAAACTCTCAAAAACCATTCTCAATGAAGGCATCATTGAAAATGTGTTACTTGATGGTGACACCATTATTAACGGCGGGATTGTACGCGGCACAATAAAGGGTTTTTCAAACGCGCCAGCAACCTTAAACGCGCAGATTGCCGCGGGAACACAATTAAGCAATGTCATCATCGGTAAAAACAGTCAAATCTCAGCAGAAGCCATTATAGGTGAAGGGGTCATTTTTATGACTCTTGATTCAATTTCAGAAGGGCTTGACTTAACCCATCTCTTGCCGACGATTACGTGGCTCTTTGCGGAAAGCGTTGATTTATCCAAAAATGTCCTTAGAAACGGCTTGACATTGCTTGAAGAGATTAACGCCATTCCTGAGTTAAAAAACAATCACCTCGTTTTTTCACAATCTCCCGATATGGGAAATTTAAGATTACCAATCGGCAAAGAACTGATGGTATTGCGCCCTGTCACAGTACGACAAGGTTCAGAAGAAGACGCTTTAAATCCAAGAATGGACATTCATCCTGACGGTGAAGTGATTTTCACCACAAAAACAGGATTGCAGATAATCGCCGTACCAACGGTACAAAATCAAACGGCAATGCAAGTCGTCTTAAAAGAAATTGGTGTCACAGAATTTGAACTTACAATGGAGGGCAATTTAAAAGTGAAAATCGGTGGAAAAACCATTACCGTCCGTCCCGATTTGTACAGCTATTCCACAGACTTGCCTTTGGAATTAGGACTCGTACCATCGTCTATGGTGGGTTTAGGCGAATTAGTCTTCAGGTTCAAAGATGCTTACGGTGTCAATCGTCAACAAAAATTTTACCCCGTACCAGCCAATAAAGCGGAATTGCGTTCCAAATTACAAGGTTATCCTGGCGCAAACGCGGTGACATTTTTTAATAATGGTAAAGTCTCTTTAAAAATCGGTTCGCGTACCTATTCAGCCGTCTTTGACTACTTACCCACATCAGGCACCATGAATACCGTCACCCAATTGCTTTTTATTCCTGATAGAAATGGTGATGGCAGTGAAGACATCAGGATATTTTATGCCAATGGGGATGAACAAGTCTTATATCTGATGCCCTTTCCTGAAATCGCAGTGGGTATTCAAGAAATTATTGAGAAAATGCCTTTAGCAGATTATGCCATTTCTCAAGACATTCATGGCAACTACCTCTTATCACAAGGTGTTGAACAATTACTGATGACCGTTTCCACGATCACTCAGATAGATGATGAAACACCGCCTGGTATGGAAATACAAGCCGATGGCAGTGTTATCTTCATCACCGCCTCTGGGTTAAAAGTCACCATGCAACCAACGATGCAAGACTTACCCGCCCTTAAACAAGCCTTATATGCTTATGATATTACCGGGCTAACCGTTGAAAAGAATGGCAACATCACCATTCCTTACGATGAAACAATCACTGCCACTGCACGCCCCGAATTAACCTCAACACCAGCTTGGTTTGGAATGCAATTGGGACTACATGTGATTTCCACCAATTTACCAGGTGTCTTAAATTTCATGTTCGTCTATCTGGACGACATGGGGCAGAAACGTCAACAATTCCTTTTCCCCGCTGCAAAATATCCTCACGCTTTATACGGATTTTTTAAAGCGATGCCGGGCGTAACCGATGTCACCTTTAATAACAATGGTACCGTCTCAGTAGAAAAAGAGAATAAACTTGACTTCAAGGGTATCTTTAGCTATGCTGTTGAAACGAACCCAGCCACAACGGGGCACATTCAATTTATCAATATCCCCGATCTCAATGGCGATAAGATAGATGATTTTGCGGTAAAGTATGAAACGGGCGAAAAGCAAGTGATTTACCAAATCCCGACCGTGTCGTTTTAAGAGTTTAGAAACCCAGTTTTTTCAAAAAACTGGCCGTTTCTGAGCTTTGGAGTTCAACGCTTTAGCTTTGGGCATTGGAGTCCAACGCTTCAGCTTTGGCTGTTGATAGGAGTCCAACGCTTCAGCTTTGGCGATTTTGAACTCCATCATATCCGATATTACTAGCGACCAAAGCTAAAGCGTTGGACTCCATCATATCCGATAATTTGTGCTTCAGTACATAGAATGAGAGGAACTCTTTGAGGTCTATTAACAATGAGAGATTATTACCTGAAAAACCACATCTAAAATCCTTTGCGATAAAAAATTTTAAAGCATTTCGCAACGGCGTATTGAATCTCGCACCGCTCACGATTTTGATTGGTGAAAATTCATCGGGGAAATTGTCAATTTGACAGGCGTTATTATTAATTAAACAAACGCTGGAATCTCCAATTGGAAGCGGTGTACTCAATTTAAACTCCCATTATGTACAATTTCGTCAATTTAGAGAAATTGTTTTTGGGATGCCATTAGATGAAGCCATCTTAGGTTTTGAACTGAGCGTTGATGATTTTAAAATCGGTTTTAAAGTCGGTTTAAAAAATAAAAAAGAGGGAGTGATTGGAATGGCGCGTTAATAATGATTCTCTGCCAATAAAAAACCAAACGTTAAGTGACGTAGTTCGCATTTTATCCCCTCAACTTTTCCCTTTATTTGCCAATATGGGTTACATCCGTCCTATCCATCCCGCACCAGAACGGTATTACACCTTATATGGTATCCAACCGGATTGGATTGGTGTTCAGGCGGAAAAAATGGCCGATTTTTTAGAATCAAATCCTGAAGTCAGAGAAAATGTGCAAAATTGGTTTGTCAAAACGGCTCAACTCGCTCATCAGGTACAATTTAAAAGTGATGCTCAACGTGGGCATAAGGAAATTCTGTTTACGGAACCCTCAACCGGTTTGGAAATAAATATTTCTCGGTTAGGGTTTGGTTATTCACAAATTCTGCCAATGGTGATGGCGACATTTTCTAAAATGGGACAGCTGATTTTTGAAGCACCAGAAATTCATCTCAATCCGAGCTTGCATGGTGTCTTAGCTGATCTATTTATTAAAGGTGCTAATAGCGGTCAACAAATTTTGGTTGAAACCCATAGCGAACATGTTATTTATTGCCTACAACGCCGAATCGCAGAAGGAAAAATGGCACGAGCTGACGTTGCGATTTATTACGTGCGACGTGGAGCAGAAGGTATTCGAGGTTTGAGTTTTTTGAAGACAAATTCAAACCTCGAATATTGTTGAACGCTTAGAGATAAAGAAAACCGGTGAAATCCCTCATTGGCCGCACGGATTTTTTGATGCCAGAATGGAAGATGTATTTGCACGGGTTTTAGCCACTTAATGATGACATGTCAAAAAAACGAACAAAATTACAACTCACCTGACAGGCAAAAGGGTAAAACCTCAACCCCCCCCCCCTTTCCCAAACCAACTTAAAGCCCCAAGTCGTTTGACTTGGGGCTTTTTTTTAGGGAAACTAACGAACGGAACGATATCAACGTTGATGATTTGATGAGATTTTGATGAAGGGGTTGTTTGAGGGGTTGGTTGTTGTGTTAATCTATTATACTGAATTAGGTAGAGTGGGAAAATGTGTACATCAGCATTGCATTAATCATCCATATCGTGTTGCAACCAAAACCCGTTGCCCTTCTACATGTTTTTTACTTAAAGAACAATATTGGAGAATGTCAATGAAAGTCATTTTAGAAATTGAAAATGATTTCGAGGCGAAAGTTTTTTTTTAAAACTTTAGCGAGCGTAGGGTCACTGCTAATGGCACTTACTTAAGCGAAT
>JAGLHR010000480.1 GCA_023143415.1 Thiomargarita sp.
GATGAAATCGGTGGAATTTAGAATTTAGAAGCACCCTGCGTAACATCAGTTATTAATACGGACGTTCATCTTCTGATGTAGGGGCAATCCCTTGTGGTTGCTCTGAGTAATTACAAAAATTTTAGCCTCAAATGGAGTCTATTCGAGGTTTCCGTTTTTCTTCAAAAAACGGAAACCTCGAATGCTTCAGCTTTGGCGTTTTTGGACTTCAAACTAATATTTTTTAATTGATTGATTTAAAACAAGTTTCTTAACTCTTAATTCGCATGATTAACTGGAGTATATGTCGCTATCGAAATAGTCGTTTTAGCTGAATCTCGAAATTATTTTGATCAGTTCGAATCAAAACTAGCCCATGTACATACCACCATTAATGGCAATATTAGCACCTGTGATAAAGCTTGATTCATCTGCCGCTAAAAACGAGACGACTCTAGCAATTTCTTCGGGTTCACCTAAACGCCCAACAGGGATTTGTGCAATCATTTTCTGAATCGTCTTTTCACCCATCGCGGCAACCATGGTGGTGGCAATATAGCCCGGTGATACTGTATTGACAGTAATTCCCTTACGTGCAGATTCTTGGGCTAATGCCATCGTAAAACCATGCATACCCGCTTTAGCCGCAGAATAGTTCGTTTGTCCAACTTGACCTTTTTGACCATTAACTGATGAAATGTTGATAATGCGCCCAAATCCCCGTTTTCTCATGCCCATGATCACTGATCGAGTGACGTTAAATACGCTATCCAGATTGACACGAAGAACAGCATCCCATTGGTCTTTTTCCATTTTGTGCATAAAACTATCTTTGGTGATCCCCGCACAATTGACTAAAATATCAATGGGACCCAGTTTGGTCTCTACTTCCTTAACCATCGCTGCGGCCGCATCGAAATCGGAAACATCACCTTCAGCAATAGCAAAATCAAAACCTTCTTTTCGGCATTTAGCGAGCCAACTTTCGCCATCATCAACACCTGCTAACCAAGAGGCGGCGACATGGCAACTTGCGGAACTCAGTGCCTTACAAATTTCTGTACCTATACCCCCTGTGCCACCTGTGACAAGGGCTACTTTATTTTTCATCATTTTTCTGTTAATTCGTATTCGTCAAGCCAAAGCTAAAGCATTCGAGGTTTCCGTTTTTTGAAACGGAAACCTTGAATGGACTCCAAAATCGTATTATAAAGAATGGCAGGGAGAGCGGAGAATAATCTTACAATTTAAATTAAGATTAGCATTTAACATTTATGAAAATAAATATGCGATGAACCACGCCCAAAGGCGCAGTTCAGGGGCAATGCTTAAATGTACAAACAAACGTCGGATTCACCTGCAAATTCAAAAAAGGTTGCAGCCCCGCCGTATTCGATACCTTCAATAAAATCACTGGTATCAAATTCAAACAAATCAACAGTCATTTGACAAGCCACCATTTTGACTTCAGCTTCCAAGCACAACTCACGCAATTCATCAATGCTGGCGACACCCTTTTTCTTCATCGTCTTTTTCATCATGCTTGACATCATCGCCTGCATTCCAGGCATTGTTTGCAAGATGACTGGAATGGGCATCGGCATTGGCATCGCGGGATTGCCTAGTGATGTGACTTGCAAATTGAGTTTTTTCTTCAGTAACTCAAGGCCATAGAAAGTGAAAAAGATTTGTGTATCATAACCCAAAGCTGCCGCAGTTGAGGCAAGTATAAAAGGGGGGTAAGCCCAATCAAGGCTTCCCTTTGTTGCGATAATCGCCAGTTTTTTTTCATCCATAGCGGTGTTTCCTCAAAAGTGGGTTATTTTTTCTTGATAAAGAACAAGTATTTACCACCTTCTTCTGTTGATTCAAGTAGTTCATTGCCCGTCTGTTTAGCAAAAGCCTCAAAATCTTTGACAGAACCAGGATCAGTTGCAATAATACGCAGAATTTGACCACTTTCCATGCCGTTGAGCGTCTTTTTTGCTCGCAAAATGGGTAGGGGACAATTCAAGCCTGATGCATCCAATTCTTGATCAAAATTAGCCATATTTTTTTCCTTTATAATGTAAAAAAAACGAATCGAGGCTAAAGTTTTTTAATTACTCAGGGCAACCATAAAGGATTGCCCCTACAACAATATTCTTATGAAGACTTATGAAAATATTCTGATGTAGGGGCAATCCCTTGTGGTTGCTCTGAGTAGTTACAAGTTTTTTTTAACAAACTTTAGCATCGAAATCAGTTTAATAATTGTAACTACTCAGCGGTTAGCCTTGAAATCAATTTCAAGGCGAAAAGCTAAAGTTAAGGAACGCGCATGAAATAAATTCTATCATGTCGAATCAGACTTAACAGGTTTCCATTCGAGGCTAAAGTTTTTTAAAAAAAAACTTTAGCCTCGAAACCTGTCAGGTCTAATAGTTGATATTATTTCATGCACGTTCTTAAAGCAGAGTAATTAAATTATTTAGCTTCGCCTAGCTGTCAGCCTTGAAATTGATTT
>JAGLHR010000481.1 GCA_023143415.1 Thiomargarita sp.
AAAAAACTTTAGCCTCGAAACGAAAAATCAATTCGAGGTTCAAGTTTTTTTACCAACTTGAACCTCGAAGACTTATAAAAAAATGTCCTGTACAAAGAAATTATGGTTTAATTTGGAGATTAGTTGCTGCCTTTGTCAACTTTAGGTTTAGCTCTATTTAGGAAAGATGTCTAGGAATCATTTTCATAAGAATCACTTCTTCAAGCACGGATTCTAAATGGTGAAAGCCTTGTGGATTTTGTTCAGTCAATTTAATCAACTGGTTTGCAGATTCGGCGGGTGCTTTATCCACCGTAATATAGCTCAAATCGTAGCCATGCTCTTCTTTCAAGTAAAAGCACAATTCATTAAATTGCGGTTTGGGCAGTCGTTTAAGACGATTATATCAGAAAGGACTTATGCGAATTAATTTTTAAAAAAACAGTTAAAATCAAACAGTTAAAAAAGACTATCTCCAAAAAACGCCCAAAGCTAAAGCGTTGAACTCCAAAAAAACCAAAGCGTTGGACTCCAAAAAACGCCAAAGCGTTGGACTCCAAAAAACGTCCAAAGCGACTCCACAAATGATTTACCGATATAGCCAGACACGCATAAGAGAAAGTAATTTATGGGTATCCACCGGCTTCGATAAATAGTCATTTGCACCCGCTTCGATACATTTTGCTTTGTCGCCCTTCATCGCTTTTGCTGTGAGGGCAATAATCGGTAGTCTTCGGTAACGGGGTTGTTTTCTCACTTTTCGCATGGCTTCATAACCATCCATACCCGGCATCATAATATCCATTAAGACAATAGCAATCTCTTCGTGTTCGTCTAAGAGTTCCAATGCTTTTTTTCCATCTTTAGCCACAATCACCTCCATGTCTTTATCCTCCAAAACGGTTGCCAAAGCAAACACATTTCGCACATCATCATCCACAATCAGCACTTGTTTATTGCGTAAAATGGCTTCTTTATCATGCACTTTATTTAGCATTTTGCGCTTATCATTGGATAAGTCGGTTTCTAATTGATGGAGAAAAAGGGTTGTTTCGTCCAATAAACGTTCTGGCGATCTCACCGTTTTTATAGTCATACTGTCAGCAAATTTCTGTAATAACGTTTCTTCAGCAAGCGACAGTTCCCGATTACCATAAAAAATAATCACGGGTATTTGAGTGAGGTTATCGTGAAGTGGTTCAAGTAATTTAACACCAGAGGATTTTTCAGCATCAACATCAATAATAAGACAATCCACCTCTGCTATTTTAAGCTGTTCTAAGGCTTCCATTTGAGTCTTTGCAATGATGGTTTGGATGTGACCGTCTCCAACAATGTCTAAAATATTTTGTTGGTGTTCCTTGTTATCCGCAAACACTAATAAAGACTTTGTCTTTTGATTGATAAACTGTTCGATTTTTTGGAATGCGCCACCAAGTTGTTCCATGCTAACCGGTTTGAGTAAGTAACCGATGGCACCCATCTTTTTGGCATCCATACTTTGATCGGATGCAGACATAAAATGTACGGGAATATGCCGCGTTTTCGGGTTATCTTTTAGTTTTTCCATCACCGTCCAACCATCTATTTTGGGTAAGCCTACGTCAAGAACAATGGCATCAGGTTGATACTCTTCGGCTAATTGCAAACCGGTTTTACCGTCTTCTGCAAGAATACATTTGAAGCCTTTTTCGCGTGCTAATTCTATCAGAAGACGTGAAAAATTGCGATCATCTTCAGTAATCAATAGGGTTTTGCTATCAGGCGTTATTGAATCTCTGTCATCTTCTATGGGTGCTTTAGGCGTTTGAGCTTGCTGAACGGGTTTAGTTTTGACTTCCCTCACAGGTTCTTCATCCGTTTGAGTAGGCGTTTTGACTTTCTGAGTAGGTTGTTCTGTGAAGAAAGACGAGATTGCCTTACTCTCCTTCACTTCTGAACTTTCCTTATCTGATGAACCTTCCCTATCTGAACTTTTTGGTTCAAGATTTTCAGGGATATATAAGGTAAACGTGCTACCCTTGCCTTCTTCACTTTGCAAGTGCAATTCTCCACCGAGTAATCGGGCTAATTGACGCGAAATAGATAAGCCAAGCCCTGTTCCACCGAAGCGGCGGCTGGTTGTGCCATCAGCTTGCTGGAAGGCTTCAAAGATCACTTGTTGTTTATCTTCTTGAATGCCGATACCCGTATCCGTAACATGGATAGCGACGCTTTTAGCCGCATCAAGCCCAAAAATGGAAATATCATCAGTTGGGCGTTGCACTTCAATCTTAACTTCCCCTTGAGAAGTGAATTTAAAAGCATTCGAGAGCAGATTGTTAATGATTTGTTTAAACCGCTGTGCATCAGTACGCAAAACGGGTGGCAATTCGTCAGCAACCGTGATTGGAAATGCCAGCCTTTTTTCTTCAGCAACAGGACGGAATTTGGATTCAATGGTTTCCAACAAGTCTGTCAGGAAGACTTCTTCAATATGAGCATCAATTTTGCCTGCTTCAACTTTGGATAAGTCAAGAATTTCATTAATCAGCGTCAACAAGTCTGAACCAGCACTGTAAATAGTTTGTGCATATTCTACTTGTTTTTTCTCCAAATGGCCCCGTTTGTTTTCGGCTAATAATTGCGCGAGTATTAGCATACTGTTTAAAGGTGTTCGCAATTCATGGGACATATTGGCGAGAAATTCAGATTTATATTTGCTCGCTAATTCCAATTCTTGCGCTTTGGCTTCGACGGATTTTCGGGTTTTTTCTAACGATGAATTCTTTTCCCGTATTTCCAATTTTTGCCGCTCTAAATCTTGGGTACGTTCTTCAAGTTCTTCATTCGTCTGACGGAGTTCTTCTGTTTGGGTTTGTAATTCTTCAGATTGCGCTTGTAGTTCTTCTTGTTGGCTTTGTAATTCTTCGTTAGAATTTTGGAGTTCTGCCTGTTTGTTCTGTAAGTCTTGTGCTTGAAGCTGTGTTTGTACCAAGAGTTCTTGCATCTTGCTACGTGATTCGACTGCATTGACAGCCACTCCAATCGTTGACTTGGTTTGATGGAGAAATTCTTGCTGTATTTCTGTCAGTGCATTTACAGATGCGATTAAAATTACGCCTTTCAGGGTGTTTTCATAGAGAAAGGGTTCCACGAGAATGTGCTGTGGAATGGCTTCCCCTAACTCGGAATCAATTGTGATAACAATCGTTTTTAATTCCCGAGCCGCGCGATCCACGAGTCCTTTGCTAAATTCAAATTCATCGCCAATATTTTTGCGCCGAGTCTGGGCATAACTCGCCATCATTTTTAAATGACGACTCCCTGGGTTATTTGCTGTATTATCAATAATATAGCATAGCCCCACTTGTGCTTTTAAATAGAGCGTCAGGAATGAAACAACATTATGGCTCAATTCGACGATATTCTGTTCGCCGCTCATTTGTTCATTTAATTTATTTTGCCCGCTTTTAAGCCAGTCTTGTGTCGCTGTTTTTTTCATAGTGACAGAGAGCTTGACTCCTGCGGATTCGAGGGCATTCTTAATCTGTATGAAATCTCCGCGGTATTCTGCATGAGCAATAATATCTTCTTTACCTTCTGCCAATCCTTGAGAGATTTGAACAATATCTTGAATGAGTTGCTGAAAATCAGTTAAGGTTTTTTCCAAAGCCTCTTTGATCTTAAAATAATCTCCCTGGTAGTCTGCTTGAGGTTTTATCTTCAAATTACCTTCTGCTAACCCTTGGGAAACGAGGACAATATCTTCAACGACCAAACGTTGGTTGGTTAAAGCGGTTTCCAACGCATCTTTTATTTGTACGAAATCTCCTTTATATTCAGATTGGGGCGCAATGCTCAACTTGCCCGCCGCTAATCCTTGGGAAACATAGACGATATCTTCAATAACTATCCGAAAATTGATGATCATTTCTTGGAAGGCTTTGCCCATCACTCCGATTTCGTCACGGCTTTCAATTTTAACGATCTGCTTTATATTGCCCTCAGCTAATTTGGTGGCAATATGGGTCATTTCCTGTATAGGTTTGGCGATAGTTCTGCTGAAAAAAAAGGCCACGCCTAAAATTATCATTATGGCAATACTTATAATGATCAGTATCAAGTTGAGTAGATGATGGGCGGCGGCTACGGCTTCTCTTTCATCCATTTTGGCATTTAATGACCAATTGACTCCAGGGAGATTGACAGGTGAATGGGCGATGATAGTCTGTTCACCACGATAATCAATGATTTCTTTGACTCCGGTTTGACCTGCCGCTGATGCACGAGTGCTTTCGTCATCGACTTTTTGTTTAAAGAGGGAGCTTTCTTTAAAAAAGCGTGAGTTTGAACGCATTAAAAAATCGTCAGAACTGACAAGGATAGTTTCGCCAGTTTTGCCTAAGCCCGCATTTTCTTGCATGATGGCATCAATTTGATCGATTGGTATTTGAAAAATCAACACACCCAGTACTTCATCTTTCTCAAAGAGAGTCGAAGCGACAAATGAAGCTGCTCCATTGGAGGGTTCATAATAAGCAAAATCTTCCAACGCTGTAAAATTATGATCAGTGGCTACTATTGCTGTTCTAAAAACATGCCCTAAGTTCGTGTCAGCATAAGGACCATTTTTTAAAGACGTGCCAAAATCATCTTCCTTCATGACAGAATAGAGGATAACCCCTTCATGTGGTTCCACGATGAAAATATCATGGTAGCCATAAGTTTCCATGTACGTCTTAAAGAGGAAGTGATATTTTGTATGGACTGTATTATAAGTACTACCATCGTCAGCGTTGTTCATATCGGCTTTATCCAAGTACAAAGTACGATATTGTTTTATGACTTCTGTTTCTGTACTTTTGTTTAAAGTCTTCATATCAGTATGAAGTGCTTCATCAAGTGCTTTTGTTGCGGCAATCACTGACGAATTTTGAGAAAACACTTTTACGTCGCCCAGACGTTCCTCAAAGTATTTGGTGATTTGGTTGGCTTTGATGTCACGAACAGCAACCAACTTGTTTATCACTTCTGTTTTTAGGGCGTTTTTAGCTTGAATGTAGGCTATAAAACTGACTGTGAAAAGGGGTATCAGTGAAACAATTAGAAATAATAAAATGAGTTTAAATCTCAGAGAGCGAAAAAAACTCAGGTTTTTTTCAGGGCTTGAAATGGATTTTTTCTTCATGGTTTTTAGGAATTTTTTTCGTAACGAGTCAGCCGTTAGCCTTGAAATCAATTTGAAGGCTAAAAACTAAAGTCGAGGCTAATGTTTTTTTGAAAAAAAACATTAGCCTCGACTGTTAAAATCGACAACATTCGAGGTTTTAGTTTAGTTTTCAAAAAAACTAAAACCTCGAATGGTCTGATTCAACATTATGTATTTCATGCACGTTTCTAGCTGAGCCTACTTTGGCTTTCAACCTTGAAATCAATTTCAAGGCTGAGTAGTTACTTTTTTTCATGGTTTTTAGGAATTAGGAACGTTTCGAGGTTTTCGTTTTTTGAAAAAAACGAAAACCTCGAAAATGAAATCATATCAACGACTTGACAATGCGAATTAAGGGTTGAATTTTTTATAACATCATAACAATATTAAGTTTGATATAACACAAAAGATAAATTTTTGACACACTTTTACCTAAAAGGATAATATCATGTCTTGGGAAATTCGTTTAATAACTGATGTTACGCAAGGTGCTTCCAAGTTCCACAGATGAAATCGGTGGAATTTAGGTGGAATTGAGATTTGAGAAGCGCCTGCGTAACATCAGTTAGAACAAAAAAATCGGATTTTTAAGCTCGAA
>JAGLHR010000482.1 GCA_023143415.1 Thiomargarita sp.
GCTATCCTGATTCATCCACGCGGACAAGGGAACGGCTATAAACAAAGGTATTCCATTGAATTTATGGCAACTTACGCCTATCGCACTCTACAGACTCGTGGCTATGACAATGATGAAATCTACTTTCTGTCCTACAAACCGGATGTGGATATTAACTGCGATGGTATGACCGATCGCAATGTTGTTGATGGTCCCATTACCGCCTTTGACTTGGTAGCGGGTACACCGTCGCGTGATTTGACTCGTGCTGATGTACAGCAAGCCTTTGATTGGGCTAAACAAAAAGGAAAACTTGACCAACCTTTAGTGCTTATTTTTGTTGATCACGCGCTCACGGGAAAACTACGTTTAGACCCCTTTGATGAAGTGTTGACCGCCCAAGACTTAAACGCTATGCTCACGGACTATCAACAAACGACGGGGAGCCAAGTCGTTGTAATCCTCGAAGCCTGTCATACGGGGAGTTTGGTAAGTGGATTAACTGGTCCTGATCGCCTCATTATCACCAGCACCGCTGAAGACAAAGCCTACTACGACAATCTGGGCATGTTTTCCTTCAGCAAATTCTTTTTTGACAACTTGCGTCGCGGTGAAAGTTTTTATGATGCTTTTCAAACAGTTAGCGATAATTTGACCACTTATGGGTATCCCTTTGATCTACAAACACCGCAACTGGATGACGATGGTGATGGATTCGCTAATAGCAGCAATGATGGGCGTTTAGCGCGAACATTGTGTCTCAATGGTTGCTTTGGCGCCTTATCCGGGGAAATCACTTTAGAACCTGAAACACCGGCGGCAACTGTCACAGTGGGACAAACTCTCTCCCTAGTCGTTCGTGCTGGGATTACCGAAGGGCGCATAAAACGAGTTTGGGCATTAATTATGACACCCGACGCTGCCAAACAACGCAATGAACAAGGCTTCTCCCTAATACCGACACCCGTTGTCAATCTCCGTCAACAACCAGAAGACGCAAGTCGTTGGCAAGGTTCATTCAGTGGTTTCCAGTATCGGGGCGATTATGTCATCACGTTCATGGCAGAGGATAATGAAGGCTTTATCACGGCGGCGGTGCCAGTTGTCATGACGCAACCTGAAGGTCCAGAAGTACCCGTTACTGAAACTGAGATTAAGATTTACCCTGCCCCCACCCCAAACCAAACGCTATATCACGATGGCGACAATTTGCGCGTGACTTTGCCCCCGTTGTCAGCGGAACAAGTGCAATATGTCGGAAGGAGTTTACCGGATGGCACGCTCTTTTTACTCTCCAACCTGAATGGGTTTGTCACTTTGGATGCGGCTAATATTCCCGTCTTTCAAGGCGGAGAGGTTGCAATAGAAATGCCAGTGAGCGCGGATATGCCAAGAGGAGAATATATACTTTATCTCTTACGAATCCCCGTCGGCGTTGATTTGTTGACGCACCCTGAACAATGGATGGTGGGAGTGAGTGCTTTTAAGGTGGAGTAAAGTTTATATACTCAAAACGTTCAAGTTTTCTTAAGACCTGACAGGTTTTTAAAACCTGTCAGGTCTAAACTGTTTCTTAAAAATGAGGTATTATGATGAGCCATGTTGAAAATGCCAATTTATTGATAAAAGAACAAATTGTACAAACACTGAATGATTTGAGTGAAATAGAACTCAAAAAAGTGATTGAATATGTCTCATTTTTGAAGTTTCGTACCCGTCTCAAAGCGATATCACCACAACCGCCGGATGTTTCGCAAATGGCTCACCTCTATGCAGAATTTGCAGAAGCAGATCGTCAACTGGCTGAGGAAGGCATGGAAGAATATGCTAATGGATTACTTCAGGAGGATAAAAAATGACGGTTAAACGTGGTGATATTTGGTTAGCAGAACTCAATCCAACTCGTGGTTCGGAGCAGGCAGGTACACGCCCTGTACTTATATTTCAAAATGACTTGATTAATCCATTGACAACGACAGTTCTTGCGATTCCAATGACAACGAATTTGCGCAGGGCATCATTACCCTCAAGTCTCCAAATAGATAAAGGTGAGGGCGGACTTGCCAGTGATTCTGTTGCATTATGTCATCAACTTCGTGTACTAGATAAAACACGACTACAGCATAAACTTGGCTCTGTTACTCCACAGACTATAGCGGCTATTGAGACTTGTATGTTGTTTACATTAGCCATTACAGACATTTAAACTTATTCTCGTTTCCCAATTCAGGGAGAAACACTTGATTGCCCTCAATTCTGAAGAATTTGTGGTTGTTTGGCGGGCTGAAACGCAGGAATGGGTTCCCATTGCTGAACAAACACATTATCAAAGATTTACCTGATAATATTGCCAAAGAAGTATTAGATTTTGCTTGTTTTTTGTCTTTCAAAC
Organism: Thiomargarita sp.; assembly: GCA_023143415.1. Taxonomy (GTDB): domain Bacteria; phylum Pseudomonadota; class Gammaproteobacteria; order Beggiatoales; family Beggiatoaceae; genus QNES01. The sequence goes on from JAGLHR010000482.1 coordinate 2,372, forward strand.
ATCTTATGCACCATCAAATAGCTGGATAGATCATTCAATGGATGGTGGGAGTGAGTCGTTTTAAGGTGGAGTAAAGTTTAAGGGCAAGCAGTTTGCCCCTACAAAATACCGTCACTGTAAGGGCGAACCTGCGTGTTCGCCCTATATTTCATAAGGCTAACAGAATAATAGACTATTATTTCAATTATCAAGGTGTGATAAAAATGAATGCTGAAAAAGATAAGGTAGCCAATGACATATTGGCACAATTTAAGTCCCTCAATCTGGACGAACATCGGGCATTACCCGCGAGATGGTTGAGCCTAATTTATTATTCTACCCTGACTCAGCCGCAAAAGGCGGTTTTTCAGGATACAATCCGGGAGATGATAGCGACAGGGATTGTGAAGTCGTTTCGCAATACGATTATGCTCACATCGAAGGGTGTTGAGAAAATTTATTCAACTAAATAATCTATGCCATTGGGAGTTGATAATGCTTGAAAACCCTAAACTTAATATAGCGCATCCGATTGATTCCTATATGGAAAATATGGATGAGCTGATTTCTTTAATGACGATTTATTCTCATGTTTCGAGTCATCCTCTGAAGAATCCGAGTGGTGAACCTTGTACCACTGAAATCCTAATCAAACAGGGGATTGGATTTATCGTCACTTGCTGGGATGAATATGTTAAACAATTAGTCACCAGTGCTTTTGATTTTATGTTGGAGCAGGCTAAAAATCCAGATATGTTTCCGCTTCAAGTGAAAATGATTACGTCACAAAAATTGCAGCCTCCTCATCCGGATGCTTTTGATGATGATAGGGTGAGGCGGCGAAAACAAAAGGCGCGAGAAACCTGGGAGACTCATCTCTGGAAACAGGATATTTGGCATTTAGCCGGTGATGGGTGGATTAAATTATTACGAGATAATAAAGAAGAGGTGATAAAACAATATGTTGATACGTTTCAATCACTCCGCCCAGATACGATTGATAAATTATTTGCTTCCATCATTGGGATAAAGAGTTTATCATCACATTGGAGCTGGCTGGGCATGAGTTGTGAAGACGCGAAGAAGTGCCTGAATATTTTGTTAAATTTAAGGGGGGATCTGGTTCACACTAATCAATCGCACCGATTGGTGACGATAGATGATATAGACTATTTTTCATTATTAGTCAATAAGTTAGCAGGAATTTCGGCTAATGTCGTCAGGGAACATGTTTATAAACAGACGGGGCAATACCCTTGGTTAGACAATGGAATACTTGATGTACCTACTTATCAATCAGCACGTTGCAATTAAGGAGACAAAACCATGATTTTTCAATACAACCCCAATTTTTTCAAGAGCATCAAATATAACCTGGTATTTATAGGATTATTAATATTAATCACCAATGGGCAAGTGCAAGCCGCCCAATGTGAAGTCAATAGCGTCGCGCTGGGCGATGCCCTATTTGATATGCCCGGCGCAATGGTTGCCACTTCCGATGGCAATTGGTTGTTAGCACTTGATGAAATCGCGATGGACATCAAGGTAGTCAGTATCACTGAACAAAAGGTGGTTACAAGCGTGCGTTTACAGGGCATTGAACCGAACAGCTTGACGCTTTCCCCAGATGGAAGCCGCTTATATGTTGGGGGTGCATACAATACCGGTATTGCCGTTGTGGATATTTCCGCTGCCGAACCCACAGAATGGCAAGTGATTGAGACTTGGAGTAAAAGCGGTGAGTTTAATGCGATACTGTTTGATCCAACAACGCCAAGGCTATTGCTTGCAGATAGACAAGCTCGTCGGATACGGGTATTGTCGCATACCGATGGTAGCGAATTAGCCACATTGGCTGTGCCGAATGAGCGTTGTCGTTTACCTGTCGATTTAGCGGTGAAAGGGACGCAATTGTTTGTCGCCTGTGAAACCGATAATACGGTGGCGGTGTTTGATTTGATAACGTTGACGCACCTGAAAGACATTGGTGTGGATAATAGCCCAGTTGCCCTTTTAGCACATCCTAATGCAGAGCGTTTATTTGTGGCTAATATCCAAGCGGGAACACTCAGTATTATCAATACGAGCAATTTGGAAGAATTGCCTCAAACTCTCGCTGATGCCGCCCTACTTTCCGCTCCCAAAGCGATGGTTTGGCTAGGGGGAGAATTATGGATACTTGATCAATCGCAATCCAAACTGGTGCGCTACACCGATAAACTTGAAGCCAGCGTGTGTATGGGATTAGGTGATCGCCCTGCTCATTTTGTGGCTTTATCAAATGGTTTATTGTATGTTGCTCATTCACGGGGACTGAATTATGTGACAGTCAATATGATTAATAGAAAGGTGAAAACTCATCCCCAAGTATTGATGGCGGGGTTTGAACCGATGTTGATAGATGATGCTGATAATCAGGTGCGAATTATTGCTGTGGTTGAGGAAGGAATCAATCCAGTGGCGGCGGTGGGATATGCACAAAGACCCAATACTGTTATGGGTCATAATATGGAATTAGTGGGCGTTATCCCATTAGATGCTGAGGCAAAACGCTATGGATTGGTTTATGAAAACACCATTCCTTTTCAACCAAATTTCTTACCTCATGGTTCAGTCGCCCAAGCCATATTTGGTCTGAGTCCTTATAGTTTGTTTGGTAACCAAAATTTTCAATTTGTCGTTTCAGCACGCGATGATTTTGAACAATTTCACCATTATCCAAATTGGGAATAACCGTTTGAAGATTGGCCTCGCCGTGAAGTTTCTACGCCCGGCATGGCAATCTCACTGCAAAATTATGCTAAACCAGGTACTCGCCGCGAGTTGCCGCAGGTGATTATGGCTGGTTTTTCGCCCATGTTAATGGAGCGATGAGGATTTGACGGTGATGGCTATTGTCAGGGCAGGGAGTTCACCAATTCAATCCGTCACGTTGAACCATGTGGGTGATGAAAGCGAAGTTAAGGCGTTGAATAAAGTGATTGATTTGCAAAACGGTGATCAACTTTATCAATGTGTCTTTTGGAAGAAGGAGGGGAATACACCACTGCTGACGGAAGAGTTAAAATTGAAAGGCGTGTGGAATGACATATTTACCATTATTGTGCGTGATCAAAATAATGGGAAGCATCGTTTTCCTGATTTGCAAATCGGTTTTTTTCCTGCCCTTTAATTTGGAGTCCAAAAAACGCCAAAAACTGAAGTTAGCCATGTAGGGTGGGCAACGTTGCCCACCATTTTTTTAATGAGGAAGGTGGGCTACATGACTACCATTTATTTTTGGTGGGTTTCCACTTCGTTCCTTTCGAGGCTAAAGTTTTTTCTTTAAAAAAACTTTAGCCTCGAAACCACCCTACATTAAGAGATACCACCAAATTTTGATAGGATACAATTTTTTTTAAATGGAGTACAACGCTTTAGCTTTGTTCTTTGGAGTACAACGCTTTA
>JAGLHR010000483.1 GCA_023143415.1 Thiomargarita sp.
CATAAAGGATTGCCCCTACAACATTCTTATTCCGACTGACGAAAATCTTCTGATGTAGGGGCAATCCCTTGTGGTTGCCCTGAGTAGTTACGTTGAAATAAGATTTTGCCAATTATCACTAATGGGTGGGTTGTCATTCTATCACAATCCCACTTTTATCTCAACTCAACTATAGGTATAATGATTGCTGTAACAATTGCCTTTAATGGCTGATTTTCTATTTTTACCCCCTTTATTAATGAAACTTGAGGAAAAAACGACATGAAAAGATTGTTTTTATTATTGACATTATTCACATTACTACCGTTCTTATCAACAGCGGCTACGGCCAATGAAGAAGAATTGGCACAAGCGATTGCCAATGCGAAAACGCCTGAAGAAAAAGGATTGGCTATTGCAAAGATGGCAGACTATCGTGATACAGGCTGGCAATCTCAAGAAGTTGAAATGCTCATGATCCTCCGTAACCGCCAAGGGCAAGAAAGCAAGCGCAATATGCGAATGAGGACGATGGAAGTTGCGGGAGATGGCGACAAATCACTGTCAATATTTGACACGCCACGCGATATTAAGGGTACTGCCATGCTGACCTGGTCACACGCGCTTAAATCTGATGATCAATGGCTTTACTTGCCTGCTCTCAAGCGGGTGAAACGTATTGCTTCCGCAAATAAATCGGGACCATTTATGGGCAGCGAATTTGCCTTTGAAGATCTCGCTTCGCAGGAGGTGAAAAAATACACCTATAAATATCTGCTGGACGAGTTTTACAATGGGACGGATTGCTATGTGGTGGAGCGTTATCCCGCTTATGAGAACTCTGGCTACACTCGTCAAGTGGGGTGGATTGATAAAGAACATTTTAATCCACAAAAAACCGTCTATTATGATCGCAAGAATGCGCTACTCAAAACTTTGAATGCCATGGGATATCGGCAATACTTGGGTAAATATTGGCGCACTGAAAAAATGATAATGGAAAATCATCAGACGGGTAAAAGTACGGTACTCACTTGGGATGAATACAAATTTGATATGGACTTCACGGATCGAGATTTTGATAAAACTACCCTCAAGCGGGTACGGTAAATTAAAAAAGGTTTGGCTCCAAACTGTCCCTACAAATCACCACGTATTCAGTGGGTAGGGTGGGTAGGAGTGAAACGGAAACCCACCATACCGTTCGTTGGAAAATGGTGGGTTTCCACTTCGTTCCTACCCACCCTACATCTACTGATATTTTTTATATGATATTGATGAATATTGTTTGAGATTTAGCGTGATAGATTATCTGGCGATATTTAGGAGGTTTCGCTCGGTGGGTAAAAAGTTTTGTAATGGTAATGGGCACAAATTTTAATAGAAAAATGAATCAAGAAATCTCAAATACTAATAATCAACTATTTTTAGATATAAAGCAGTTGATTGATAAAACCCGCCTTGGTGTAAGTCAAACCATAAACGTGGGTTTAACAATGTTATATTGGAATATCGGTAAAAGAATTAATGACGAAATTCTTAATAATAAAAGAGCGGATTACGGCAAACAAATCATTTCTATACTGGGCAAACAATTAGAAGAACAATATGGTAAAGGGTTTTCTGTTAAAAACCTTAGAAGAATGATGCAGTTTTATGAGGTTTTCTCAGACAAGCAAATTGTCGCATCACTGCTGCGACAATTGAGTTGGACACATTTTACATTGCTTATCCCAATCAAAGACGAACTTCAGCGCGATTTCTATGCTCAAATGTGTCGCTTTGAAAATTGGAGTGTGCGGACTGGACTCTTCGCAAAAAAATTGATGCGATGCTATTTGAACGCACTGCCATTTCTAAAAAGCCCGAAGATTTGGCAAAATTAGAATTACAACAACTAAAAGACGAAGATAAACTTTCACCAGATTTGGTTTTTAGAGACCCTTATATCCTTGATTTTTTAAATCTCAAAGATATTTATCAGGAAAAAGACCTTGAAAAAGCAATCTTGAAAGAATTAGAACAATTTATTCTCGAATTAGGTAAAGGATTTACCTTTGTTGAACGCCAAAAAAGGATGATTATTGATAATGAAGATTTCTATCTTGATTTGCTCTTTTTTCACCGAAAACTCAAAAGACTTGTAGCCATTGAATTAAAATTGGGGCAATTTAAAGCGGCTTATAAAGGACAAGTGGAACTTTATCTACGTTGGCTCGAAAAAAACGACATGGAAGAAGGCGAAGAAAAACCGATTGGCTTAATACTTTGTGCTGAAGGCAACAACGAACAAATAGAACTTTTGCAACTCGACAAAGCAAACATAAAAGTAGCGGAGTATATTACCAAATATCTGCCAAAAAATTTGCTCAAACAAAAACTGCATCAGTTTTTGGATAGCAGTCAAAAGCAAATTGAAAACCGGATAGAGAATTGAAGCTTATCTGAATATTAATTTTGCCTAAAAGGCAAAGGGGTCAACTTTGAGGTAGAAAATGAAAGAAAATCAGGAAATCAATACAAATCTTATTGTTGAAATAAAGCAACTTATTGAGCAAAGCAGACAAAAAGTAGCTGTTGCTGTCAATTCTGAAATAAGTATGCTTTATTGGCATATCTCTCGTCTCTCGTTCCCAAACTCTGTTTGGGAATGCCTTCAATGACGCTCCGCGTCATATTCGCGATAAACCAAATATCTCTCGTTCCCAAACTCTGTTTGGGAATGCCTTCAATGACGCTCCGCGTCATATTCGCGATAAACCAAATATGATGACCAGTGAAAAACTAAAATACAACGCTCCGCGTTGTGAAAAAAATCAATTTCAGGAAACGACAAAAAAAAATCAACTTCGTTTCGTCAATTCGTTGTACCATATTCCACTCGAATCTTATCAAATGCGCTTTGATAATCAAAATCACGTAACAGATCAATTTCGGCAAAACGGAATTGGAATTTGAAAAAGATGAAGTAAGCAGAAATGATGATAGTTTTACATTAAAAAATCATCAGTCAGCAGTGACCGTTTTGATTCCAGATATCATATTAGAAGCACATCAGCAAAAACTCAACTCAATTAGAGAAGTATTACAAGTAGGAATGGTTACTTGGGAATATTTGAATGGTCATTTATCTCTTCAGGAATGTGGTGACATTTTAAATATTGGTTATAGAGGTTTTTTAGAATTACTTTGGAATAAAGGCATTTTAATTGATGGTTTAAATGAGACTGAATGAGCAGCGGCAAATTTCCCAATTACGAAATTTTTCATAAATTATTTCAAACCGTTCTGATTCCTCAAGCAGTATCAGACGAATTTTTACAAAATTGTACAGAAGTTGAAAAAACGTAACGACTCAGGCAACCATAAAGGATTGCCCC
>JAGLHR010000484.1 GCA_023143415.1 Thiomargarita sp.
CCGATGAAATCGGTGGAATTTGGTGGAATTTGGAAGCACCTTGCGTAACATCAGTTTATCAATAATCCTTGTAGTTTTCGAGGCTAAAGTTTTTTCGTTAAAAAAACTTTAGCCTCGAATTGTGTTTGGGTTAAGTATTAGTAGGATAGGTTCATATTTGACGAAGCAAACTCAGCATTTCAAGAGCAGACAAAGCGGCTTCCACCCCTTTATTACCCGCCTTAGTTCCTGCCCGTTCAATCGCTTGCTCAATAGTATCCACTGTTAATACACCAAAAGCAACGGGAAGATTACATTGTAAGGAAACCGTAGCCAATCCTTTAGTACATTCCCCAGCGACATAATCAAAATGCGGTGTTCCCCCCCGAATCACTGCACCAAGAGCAATAATCGCCGCATATTTCTGAGAAGTCGCTAAACGTTGAGTCGCAAGGGGTATTTCATAAGCCCCTGGCACCCAAACCACTGTGATATTTTCATCAGAAACCCCATGTCGTTTTAAAGTATCTAACGCGCCTTTCAGTAAACTTTCTGTGATAAAACTATTAAAACGCCCGACGACAATCGCATAAGGCGCATCACAATTTGTCAAATTTCCTTCAATAATTGTTGTATTCATTGCTATTTCCTTTCATCAACATAATCAACGACTTCTAATCCAAAACCAGACAGTGCGTGCATTTTTTTGGGGGCACTCAATACCCGCATTTTGCGTACACCTAAATCCGACAAAATTTGAGCCCCTAAACCATAAGTGCGTAAATCATAAGTTGGCGGTTGCGCGGGCAAATCATCACCATCATCTTGACGACAGCAATAGTAAATTCGATTAACCAGTGTTTTCGCCTCATCCTGTTGATGAAGTATAACAACAATGCCGTTTTTTTCTTCAGCAATTCGCTTTAGCGCGTCACGTAAAGGCCATCCACATTCTTCACGCACACTCGCTGTCAAGTCACATAAGGCATTATGAATATGTACACGCACTAAAATGGGATCATCAGGTTGGATTTTTCCTTTGATCAAAGCAAAATGTAAAATATCATCAATCCTGTCTTGATAAGCAACCAGTTGAAATTCACCAAATTCTGTTGGCCAACGACAGCTTGTAACCTGCTCCACTGTTTTTTCATGTTCAACCCGAAAATGGATTAAATCAGCAACTGTCCCTATTTTTAAGTTATGCTGTTTAGCAAACTGTTCTAAATCAGGGCGGCGTGCCATTGTGCCATCTTCATTAAGAATTTCCACGATCACTGCTGCTGACTCTAACCCGGCTAAACGGGCTAAATCACATCCTGCTTCAGTATGTCCAGCGCGTCTCAGTACACCACCTGGTTGCGCCATCAATGGAAAAATATGTCCGGGTTGCACGAGATCAGAGGGTTTTGCATCAGGCGCAACGGCGGCACGGATTGTCGTCGCCCTATCAGCCGCAGAAATGCCCGTTGTCACACCTTGAGCGGCTTCAATAGAGACCGTAAAATTAGTCGCATGAGGGGTGTTATTTTCATTGACCATTAATGGCAATTGCAATTGCTTACAACGCTCTTTTGTCAATGTCATACATATCAATCCCCGTCCAAAACGCGCCATAAAATTAATATCTTCAGCCCGCGTCTGGCTCGCCGCCATAATTAAATCGCCTTCATTTTCACGATCTTCATCATCCATGAGGATGACCATTTTACCTTGTTGAATATCAGCGATAATTTCTTCTATAGTATTTAAAGACATGGTTTTTTATCGTTCATTGGGAATAAGGATCGCCCCACTCTGTTGTATAGCTTATTTCAAAATCAATAGATGCGCCTGCTAATTTTTTCTCTTTATCAAAAAGCAATATTTCAGCCGCAACATCCTGAATATCATCAATCAGTTCATCCAATGTGATATCCCCCATAATCAGTGCTTTTTCAATATCGCCCAATAATTCATTACTAACTATTGCTGGGTGTTCGTTTTCCTTAACTTCACCAATCGCCTCAATTTTAACCGTCAATATTCGTACTGTACCACCATAACTATTACGCTCACGGATTTCTGATAATTCCCACACAGATAAAGCCGGATTATCGCCTTTTTCAATTTTTTCAATAATAGATTCTTGACGATAAATAGAACCTTGCCCAAGATTGCTATTATAACTATTGCTTTTGGTAATGGTTTCCAGTTGAGCTATCATTCGTTCAATGATTTTTTCGCGTATTGTTTTCATTTCAAATTTAACGAACAGACCTGTCAGGTTTTTAAAACCTGACAGGTCTAAAACTTAGTAAATATTGCAAAACCGTCCATAAAAATCATTTTTATCCAATCAAACATCATGCTATAATATAAAATAAAAAAAAACAACCTTTTAACGCTGAATTTTCTGATAACTGTTTCAGAAAGTACATGAGGCTTTGATAGATGCTTGATAGGAATAATTTCGAGGCTATAGTTATGAGCAGAAAGAACAAAAATACCAACAACAGAAAATGATGGAAGAAGTTCTCAACCGAAAATGCTCGCTAAACCAAAGGAAAAAATATGACAATGCCAACCACATTTTATCGTCAACTGAACTTGACTCAAGACGCAACTTTAACTATTGAGCGATTGCCATTTCGTATGGGTGATTTTGTTGAAGTGATTATTCGCCCTGCTCAAAAAATGGTTTCAAATTCAAAAAAAAAACGGCGTTATCCTTTACATGGCACACTTGTCAAGTATATTGATCCAACTGAGCCAGTCGCAGTAGAAGATCGCAAAATTTTGGATTATCCTCATGTACAAACCATAAAACCTTAATAAAGCGGCTAGCACTTTCAAGAATAGGGCAATAAATATTTTTCGTGCGCGTGCGTCATCAGATTTTATTTCACTTAAATTATTGAGGAAACTCTATTGGAAAACAATAAAAAAAGAACCATTGAAGTAATGGATACCACCCTGAGAGACGGTGAGCAAATGCAAAATGTCTCTTATCCCGCCGAAGAAAAATTAACGATTTCTAAAATGTTGCTGACGGAAGTCAAAGTGGATCGGCTAGAAGTCACTTCTGCCAGAGTGTCTGAAGGTGAAAAAACTTCTGTTATCAAAATGTTAGATTGGGCAAAAGAAGCCAATCTTGTTGATAGATTTGAAATTCTGAGTTTTGTCGATAAAAACAAATCGGTTGACTGGGCAAAATCTGTCGGTATTCAACGAGTGAATTTATTAACCAAAGGTTCACTGAAACATTGCACCGAGCAATTGAGAAAAACACCTGAACAACATATTCAAGATATTCGAGAGACTATCCTTTATGCCGCCGATAATGAGATAGAAGTGAATGTCTATTTGGAAGATTTTTCCAATGGGATCAAAACCTCTCCCGATTACGTCTTCAAAATGATTGATCAGCTATTAACGATGCCTGTCAAAAGAATCTTATTACCTGATACTTTGGGCATTTTTAATCCTTTTGAAACAGAACAATATATTTCGGATATGGTTAATAAATATCCAGACGTACATTTTGATTTTCATCCCCATAATGATTATGGGCTTGGCACAGCCAATGCGATGGCGGCTGTCAAGGCGGGCGTAAAGGGTATTCATGCCACAGTCAACGGCATGGGCGAGCGTGCCGGAAATGCGCCGCTAGATGAAGTGGTGGCGAGTATTAAAGATTTCTTACCTGTCAATTTCAATGTGGATGAAAAGAAACTCCATAAAATTTCACGCACTGTTGAAATGTTCTCTGGGCAAAGAATGGCAAGTAATAAACCCATCTATGGTAAAAATGTCTTTACACAAACGGCGGGTATTCATGCAGATGGTGATAAGAAAGGCAATTTATATGGCAATAATTTGATGCCAGAGCGTTTTGATAGAAAGCGAAAATATGCCCTGGGCAAATTATCTGGAAAGGCTAATCTGGAAATGAGCTTAAAAGAACTCTCTTATGAATTAACTGAAAAAGAGAAAAAGGTTCTTTTACAGAAAATCATCAAACTGGGTGATAAAAAGGAAGTCGTTACCACCGAAGATTTACCCTATTTAATCAGCGATATTCTTGAGACTCCCCAGGAGTTTCCATTTAAATTGTTACATTGTTCCCTCAATTCGACTTATGAATTGAAATCATTCGCCGCGATACAATGCGCCTATCAAAGACAAAAAGTCGATGCTTATGCAGAAGGCGATGGTAGCTATGATGCGTTTATGAACGCATTGCGGAAGATATTGCAAAAATTTCAAATACCCATACCTCAACTGCTAGATTATGAAGTGAGCATTCCGCCTGGCGGAAAAACAGATGCGCTTGTTCAGGCAGCGATTACCTGGCAAGTGCAAAAAAAGGGAAGAGAAATCACAATGACGACAAGAGGAGTTAATCGAGATCAGAATATGGCTGCGATTCAGGCAACGGTTAAAATGATCAATATGGTTATTGATGCGAATAAAGAAAAGTGATTTTGAGTAATGTAGGGTGGGCAAAGTCTTTGCCCACCACCTCCTTCGATATTTCTGCCGCTGCACACTGCCCACCTACCAAATTTCTAGCTCTCTTTGGAGTTCAACGCTTTAGCTTTGTACATTCCCCCCTTTTTCTATCAAAGCCAACAACGTCGAAAGACTTTTCATATTAGGATTGCCTACCAAATAAGCAATACCTCGCTGAAGATGTAACTTAAATTGTTCATTCAGCCTTGATGTGGTCAACTTAAAACCATCTTTTTTGCAACGTTGCACTAATAAAGCATAATAGATATCAGCGTTGACTCCACCAAAGATTTTCCAAGTCATTTCTATAGAACTATCCCTTTGAAGTTTCTCTGCTGGAGGAATTGAAGGATCACTCAATGAAAGGCAAAATCCCCAACGACAAATCACATTCCAATTTTGAATGCCCGTTTTTCGTTTGATTATAATTAAATGTATCTTGGTTCTTTCAGAAACCCGAACTATTTCAATAGACATCAGAAAAAATACCCCTTTTTGATGACAGCAGATTGTTTATCTTCTTCATAAGTGATGTGATATTCACGTCCAACAGCAGATTTCAGATCGTTGTAGTATTTCTTATTAATCTCCTCATCCGTTGATAACAAAATGACTTGATGGCTCGCTTGATGAAAATAGTTGTCAACCAAATTTTGGCGGTGTTTTCCATCCAATCGACTGAGTGGCGTATCAATGATCGTCGGCAATGGACGTCCCGATGCACGGCTTAATCCCCATAAAACAGAAACAGCAAGCAATTGCCTCTCACCGGCTGAGAGACTTTTTGGCGACAACTTTTCGTGATTCGGTGTATAGAGCGTCAACGTATAATCATTCGGATCAATTTCGATTTTATTGATAAAGTCTTCTTTTCTGATCAATTGAGAGAAGCTCTCTAAAATGAGTAATTCTAATTGCCGAATATGCTTTGTTGTCACCGCCAAACCAAATTTCTCTAAAGTATAACGAACCTTTTCTGTGCGTTCAATAAGAAGATGATTGGCTTCATAAGTAAATTGTTCGCTGGCTTCTATTTCGTAAGATTGAGTCAACTCCGTTTTTTTATGCACAATTTCATTGCGAATACGTTTATATTCCTGTATCAGCAATTCAAACTGTATTTTTGCGTTCCCAATCTCCTCTTGTATATCCTTGATTTGTTGCGTAATGCCTTCTAAACTTTCTGGATCGGGAATACTAGCCAGTTTTCGTTCACAACTATTGATATCCTCAGTCACTTCTTCTGCCTGTGCAATAAATTCCGTCACCGAGGTTTGTATTTGATCAAAAATGTTATCTTGCAAACGAGAAAAAATCATTGGTTCAGCATTAAGATAACACTTTGTTTTTATAGACTCTTTTCTATTTTTTTTATCCGCATTAATAAAGGCTTGAACGGCTTTCAATGTAGTAGGCTTCACAGCGTGTTGCTTTAACAAATCCAATATAGCGACATTATGCTTTTCAAGTTCTTCGTAAATTTCACCGTTATGTTTAGCCTCTTCTTCAAGAAGGGCTTGCGATTTTGTTTCACTGAGTAATTCCCCTACCATTAATAAAGGGGCATCTCCCGTTGCTATTTCACGCATTTGTTTTTCAACAAAAGATAATTTATCTTGGGCTGCGTCAAGTTCTGCCTCAATCTGCGCCCTTTCATCAAAGAGTTCACCCCCTTCACGACGGTATTCTTCAAGTAATTTCTTCTTATCTTGTTCTTTCTGTGCTAAACTTTTTTGCACATCCAATTTTTGCTTTGCAATATCCTTAACCTGTTTTGAAAGCTGCTCAATTTCTGCTTCTAAAGCAGCAATATGAACACGACTTTCTGGTGGTTGGATTTGTGTCTTACGTTTACGCTCTACCGTCAACAAATCGGCAGATAAACGATCAACTAAATCCAAACCTAATAAGGCATGAATACCTGTTTTAACCAGTGCCGCCGTTTTGTTCGCATCCGCAAGTCCCTCAATCTTTTCACCATCAAAAAAGAATAAACTAGAGATTCGGTTAGGTATAAACTCTTCAACATATTCATACCAACGCTCTGTGAGAACAGAATCTAAAACGCCATCGCGTTCCACTTCGACATTTTCTTTAAACCCTTTGCCACTTACATACCATGAACGATGAATGCGGATAGACTCTTCCTTACCTTCCCTAAAATGTTTGAATTGTAATTTAAGGGAAGCCCCCTTTTTCGGATCGGCATGGTGATTAATCATCCGGCGTAAATACTCAATATAGTTCATGTTCACCCGGTTGGCATGTCTTGAAAACTTGCCATAGAGTGCGAGTTGTAAAGCATCTAATAAAGT
>JAGLHR010000485.1 GCA_023143415.1 Thiomargarita sp.
ATTTCTAAGCTCGAATAGAATCGCTTTGCGTCACATCAGTGAAGTAGGGGCAATCCCTTGTGCCCTGAGTAGTTACGCCTCGACTTTAGTTTTTTTCAAAAAACTCAAACCTCGAACTCCATTCATTCGCATTTTAAGGCTGAGTAGTTACAATCATTCACCATTCACCATTCACCATTCATCATTCATCATTTAAAAACTATAGATTCAGCCAGTTTTGAAATATCTTGATTAGCTAAACAGGGAAAGCGAGCTAATAAAGGCACATCTAAACGTTCAGACAACGTTTCTATCGCATCAGGCGCGTAAAAATGAGGGCTAACTGGATTAGCAAACCATCCTATCAGATTGCACCCATCGCTTATAATTGATTCTGCAGTCAACAAGGCATGATTAATACAGCCTAAACGCAAACCCACCACTAAAATGACGGGAATATCCATCGCTAATATTAAATCCTTTAAACATTGCGTTGCATTAATAGGTACACGCCAACCACCTACCCCTTCGATTACCACCGCATCTGCTAATGATGCTAACTGGTTATATTTATCAATAATCGCTTTTATTTCAATGACTTGCCCAGATTTATTCGCCGCTAAATGGGGCGCAATAGGCGGCTCAAAAGCATAAGGATTTACCCAATCATAAGGTATATCAAGCCCACTGATTTCCATAATTTTTTCAGCATCACTATTTCTTAAACCCGCTTCGCCACGACGACATCCAGCGGAAATGGGCTTCATACCAGCAACTCGTAAGCCCTGATTTTTTAAATGTTGAATTAATGCTAAAGTACACCAAGTTTTACCGACATCAGTGTCGGTACCTATTATAAAAAAAGATTTCATTTTAGTTCACCATTCATAATTCATAATTCATAATTCACCATTAAATAGATGAACAGCTTTCTCCGTTCCTTTTTACAAAATCGTCAACAAGCAGCCCTTTATCGAACCCGCCAACCTTATGATAGTTCCCAAACACCAATTTTATTGATAAATGGACAACCCTATCTCGCTTTTTGTAGTAATGACTATCTCGGTTTAGCCAATCATCCCCGTTTAAAAACAGCCTGGCAGCAAGGCGCAGAAAAATATGCGGTGGGTAGCGGCGCATCGCATTTAGTGACTGGGCATAGTAATGCACATCATGCCCTTGAAAAAGCATTAGCGACTTACACTAGGCGCGAAAGGGCTTTACTCTTTTCCACGGGCTATATGGCAAATCTCGGAGTCGTCACCGCCCTAATCGGGCGGCATGATGCCGTGTTTTTAGATAAACTGAATCATGCCTCGCTCGTCGATGCTGCCTTATTATCAAGAGCAAAAATTTATCGTTATCCCCATAATGATACGCAAACTTTAGCCCTTATGTTAGCAAAATCGTCTGCACAACATAAATTAATTATCACCGATGGCGTTTTTAGCATGGATGGCGATATTGCAAATTTACCTATTATAGTTAAACTCGCCAAAAAATATCAAGCTTGGGTGATGGTGGATGACGCGCATGGTTTAGGTGTTTTGGGCAATACAGGGCGCGGCACATTAGAAATGTATCGTTTGGAAACAGAGGATGTACCTATATTAATGGGCACTTTGGGCAAAGCGTTTGGCGTATTCGGTGCCTTTGTCGCAGGAAGTGAGTTATTAATCGAAACTTTGATACAATCAGCACGGAGTTATATTTATACCACTGCCCTACCCCCAGCTTTGGCAGAAACCGTGCGAGCCAGTTTAATCGTCGCTGATGAGGAAACAGGGCGACGAAAACGTTTGCATGAATTAATCGCCTATTTTCGTGCTGCCGCTTTGAGAGAAAAAATACCTTTAATGGAATCCTTCACCCCCATACAACCAATTATATTAGGAGAATCTGAAAAAGCCATCATGGTGAGTCAAGCACTCTATGAGCGCGGGATAATTGTCACAGCGATTCGCCCCCCCACTGTGCCACAAGGAATGGCGCGTTTAAGGGTGACATTATCAGCATTACATAATGAAAATCAAATTGATAAGTTAATAGAAGCATTGACTGAAGTGTTAATGGTTAATGGTGAATTATGAATTATTCAAACCATTTACCATTCACCATTAAACATTCACCATTCACCATGAACCTATCCCACTATTCGTTTTTGAACTTAGAAATCCGATTTTTTCAAAGGATTTCTTAAACTTCTTGGAAACATAGTGCGTAACATCAGTTATGAATTATTCAAACCATTCACCATTCACCATTCACCATTAAACATTCACCATTAAACATTCACCATTAAACATTAAAAACATTATGACAAATATTATCACAGACTTATCGCACTTTGGCTTAATTCAAGTCACTGGCGATGATGCTCAAACATTTTTGCAAGGGCAATTCACTAATGATGTACGTCAAGTCACCGCTGAAAAACATCAACTGAATGCCTGGTGTACTCATAAAGGGCGTATTCTTATCAGTTTCCGGCTCTTGAAACGCGACAACGCTTATTATCTGTTATTACCACAAGACAGTGTCGCTTCCACCATTAAACGATTGCATAAGTATATACTTCGTTCTGCCGTCAAACTGGAAGACGTGAGCGATAACCTACCCCGTTTCGGTATCGCTGGCGTTAATAGCACAAAAATCTTGACAGAATGCTTAGGCTACGCTCCCCCTTCAGACGTTGGTGCCAGTTTAACAACCGACAAAGTCACGGTACTCACTATTCAGGAAAAGCGTTATATCGTTCTCGGTGAAACAGTAAAAAATTGTGAGGCGCGTCAGGTAGATGCAGCGGCATGGCAACGCCTAGACATTCTTGCTGGTTTGCCACAAATTGTCCCGAAAACCGCAGAAGCGTTTGTACCCCAAATGATCAACTTTCATGTCATCGGGGGAGTCAGTTTTAAAAAGGGCTGCTACACGGGGCAAGAAGTTGTTGCACGAATGCAATACCTTGGCTCCCTTAAACGCCGCATGTACCTCGCCAAGATTGAGAAAGGTGTACCACAACCGGGCGACGCACTCTATATCAGTGACAATGACGAAAGCGTTGGAAAGATTGTCAATGCTGTCGCGCAGCCTGAAGGCGGAGCAATTCTTTTGGCTGTCATCAAAATTAGCGATGTCAATAGCCATGAAATTCATTGGCAAGATCACATATTGCGATTGATGGAATTACCTTATGTTGTTCAAAGCTAAAGCGTTGTACTCCAAAATCACAAAGTTAAAGCGTTGTACTCCAAAATCACAAAGCTAAAGCGTTGTACTCCAAAATCACAAAGCTAAAGCGTTGTACTCCAAAATTTCCAAAGGAGTACAACGCTTCAGCGTATCCTATCAAAATTTGGTAGTCTCTCTTAATGTAGGGTGGTTTCGAGGCTAAAGTTTTTTCTTTAAAAAAACTTTAGCCTCGAAAGGAACGAAGTG
>JAGLHR010000486.1 GCA_023143415.1 Thiomargarita sp.
TAAGGGCTGCAATAGACATAATTTATTTTGTTTCATACTTTGACATTTTTAGCAAGATAAACCTTCTATAACCTGCTATAACCTGAATATGTACATATTGACGATTTTCGGCAAACCTTTCATTATAACAGACGATTTTCTCAAAAGTACCTTTTCAAATGCGAACATCTATGAGAAGTCTTTTTTAAAAAATGTGAAACTTAAAAAATAATTCCCTAAATCCCTAAAAATAATTCCATAAATCCCTTGTACTATCAGTAAAATTGTCATTAACATTAAAAATGTCTTGATATTTATATCGTTTTTGGCATATTTATTGCTTTTAATTTAGGGGTGAAAATTAAATAATATCCTTTCGATGTTTTAGTTTTTTAAAGAAAAACTAAAACATCGAAAATTAAACCTGTCAGGTTTGGCTTATTTTGGAAGTAAAGTCTCATTCCTTAAAGCAGTATTTTCTTATGACTGAGTACATAGATGGAGAACAAAATTATGAATATAAAAATATTTCTCGCTGGATATTTTCTCGTTTCTACTAATATAGTATTGGCAACTGATCATCAATCTTTTAATATTAATAATAAAGTAACCAGTGTGCATTACCAGCAAATTATATCAAATGCACCGTTGCGAAGAAGAGAGGCGGGTTTAGTCGATAATAAAAGCGGTAATGTTAATCGTGGCGTGAGTCGAGGCGTTTCTCGTGGAGTCAGCAGAGGTGTGAGTCGAGGCGTTTCTCGCGGTGTCAGCAGAGGCGTTTCTCGTGGAGTCAGTAGAGGCGTGAGTCGAGGCGTTTCTCGTGGAGTCAGTAGAGGCGTGAGTCGAGGCGTTTCTCGTGGAGTCAGCAGAGGCGTGAGTCGAGGCGTTTCTCGTGGTGTCAGCAGAGGCGTGAGTCGAGGCGTTTCTCGTGGTGTCAGCAGAGGCGTTTCTCGTGGTGTCAGCAGAGGCGTTTCTCGCGGAGTCAGTAGAGGCGTTTCTCGTGGTGTCAGCAGAGGCGTTTCTCGCGGTGTCAGCAGAGGCGTGAGTAGAGGCGTTTCTCGTGGTGTCAGCAGAGGCGTTTCTCGCGGTGTCAGCAGAGGCGTGAGTAGAGGCGTTTCTCGTGGAGTTAGCAGAGGCAATGCAGAAATAGAGCAGGTGGAATACACACCACTACCACAATTCATGGCTCCACTTGCGCCACAGCACACAGGTTTTACCATCACGAAACAACCCACACTCTATTGGTATCTGTCACAATCATGGGATGCTCAAATTGAATTTACCTTAAACAAAATCGGTGCAATTGAGCCAATTTTAGAACTCACTATTGGACTGCCGTATAACAGTGACGTACATCAAGCTGGAATGCACCATTTACGATTAGCTGATTATGATGTTCATCTTGAGCCAGATCAAGAATATGAATGGTTTATTGTTATTGTGTCTGATCCAGAACAGCGTTCTAATGACTGGCTTGCCAGTGGTACAATTCGCTACATAAAGCCATCGAATGCGCTGACTAAACAGTTGAGCCAAACATCTCAGAAACAATGGTATAAAGTCTATGCTGAAAATGGTATTTGGTATGATGCCATTGACAACATATCTATGCAAATAGAAAAGCAACCCTTTAATAAAGAACTGCGAAAGCAGAGAGCAACTTTAATCGAACAGGTAGCGATGCCCAAAGTGGCTCGTTATGAACAATGAGTTTTTTAATCGTTTTGGAGTATCCTATCAAAATTTGGTTAATGTAGGGTGGGTAGGAACGA
>JAGLHR010000487.1 GCA_023143415.1 Thiomargarita sp.
TTTAAAAAAACTTTAGCCTCGAATCCTTTATGGTTGCCCTGAGTAATTACCGTTTTTTAAAATCCGTTTATTTCTAAAATCCGTTGTACTCATTATTTTTGTCAAAAAATGACTGTGTCAATCCTAACAATGAAAATCCTTATGCTTATGCTCACTAGCTCAATAAGCAAACTTTCCCTGCTCATCATATTATCCATTTCTACTACACTCACACAAGCAGAAGTCGTGCTTGATGGCACAGTCGGCATTGCTGTTGCGTTAGAAGGACCCAATTTTGACATTAAGGCAGAACTCGGACAACAACATGGTAATAATTTATTTCACAGTTTTAAATGGTTTAACTTAAATAAAGAAGAAACAGCCACATTTTCAGGCACGAATCAAATTACAAACATTATTACCCGTGTCACAGGTGGAAAACTTTCCAGCATTGATGGTCAATTAATTTCTAAGATTCCACAAGCCGATTTATATCTCATCAATCCAGACGGTTTTGTTTTTGGTCCAAATGCAAAGCTTGATCTTCAAGGCTCATTACATATTAGCACCGCAAGCCAAGTCCGTTTAGGAAAAACGGGTCTCTATGAAGCACGTCATCCTGAAAACAGTCTATTAATCAGTGCGCCCCCTTCCGCCTTTGGCTTTTTAGAGAAACCCGCTTCTATTGAAATCAAAGAGAGTCAATTAACGATAGGAAACAATCAAACACTGTCAATATTAGGCGGTGAAATCCATATTAATAAGGGAATTTTAAAAGCGATTTCAGGGCGCATTAATTTAGCCGCAATTACCAAAGCTAACGAGTTGAAAAGCACAGAAACCGGTTTAAACCTTGATAGTGATGCACAATTGGGAAAAATCGTTTTGGAAGGCAACAGCAATATTGATGTGGGAAAAGAAGGCGCGGGAGAAATTTATATCCGAAGTGGTCAATTTTTTTTAGAACAAAGTAACATTACTGCGAATAATGAAATCAATAAAAATCAAGGACTCATTGGCATTCATGTTAATGAACTCTACATGAACGACGCAAATATTGATAGCCGCGCATTTGGACCCGGTACAGGCGGTCAAATTCATATCGAAGTCGCTGGAAAAACAACGCTGGAAAATGGCAGTCAAATTCGGACCACCTCCCTCAGCAGTCATCCCAAAGCAGGGAATGCTGGTCACATTTTTCTCACCAGCCAATATTTAGAACTACTGAATAGTACCATTAGCACAAGAACGATTGGACCAGGAAAAGGAGGGAATATGATTATCAAAGTCGAACAAAACCTTAATCTCATTGGAAAAGCAGACGCGCCTTCTACCATTCAAGCCAGTTCAAAAACAAGTGGCCATGCCGGGCGCATTTTTATTCGCGCAAGAAATTTAAGTTTGACCGGCTATGCCAGCATTGATAACAGCACTGAAGGCATTGGAGATGGTGGCAATATCACTCTTGACATCAGTGAGCAATTATCCTTAAATAACAATGCTTCCATCACCGCAGACAGTTTCGGATTAGGCAACGCGGGTCATATTTATGCTCACGCCACCACAATCGCCATGAACAGAGGAACAATTTCCACAGCCACAAACAATGCAGACGGTGGAAATATCATTATTAATACACATACTCGCCTGATAATGAATAATAGTCTTATCAGTGCAACGGTGAGCGGGGGAATTGGAAATGGGGGCAACTTGGTTATCGGCAGCCCCCGTTTTTTCAATCTGACTGATAGTAAAATGATAGCCAATGCCAGTGGAGGCAATGGTGGACTGATTTTGATTATTACTGGTACGCCAAAAAATTTACTGGGTAGTTTAATAGCCGCCTCATCAGAAACCGGTTTAGATGGAGAAGTCAAAATCGACAATATTTACAATGCAAACGTCAATACTTTACCCATCTCCTTTCTTGATGCGGATATCTTGATAAAACCACATTGTGTCGGAAAAACTGATATAGAATCAAGTCGTTTTTTCATCAAAGGGCGTGGCGGATTACCCAACGCCCCCGATGATTTACAAAGTTATATTCCTCATGATGAATTGCTCGTCGATTAAACTGAATCAGCAATGGTACGCCACTCAAGAAATCATGATGAAGTACCAACTATTTTTCACCTAATGAGAATTAAATAAAACCCGAAAGTAAACCTGTCAGGTTTGACCTCGAATGGATTTCAACCGCTAACTACAAGGATTGTATATAAAAAAGGATTTCAAGCAAGTACGATCTAATCCCTTATTATATACAATCCTTGTAGTTATTGTCTTTGGTAAAAAACTTGAACATTGAGTTTCAAGGCTGAAAGCATTCGAGGCTAA
>JAGLHR010000488.1 GCA_023143415.1 Thiomargarita sp.
TTAAATACTTATGACTAACGATGAGTGCCGGCGCATGAGAAAAAACTACCCACCCGACCGTTTTTGAACTGATGGTTTTGGTAACAAGTGTATTGAACAGTAAGCTGCCATATACACAAAATCCCGATCCATCGTGAAGAGTTGTGCATTTTTTTCAATCGCTATCGCTGCAATTAAACAATCAGTCGCTGAAGTGGTTACGCCGTTGCGACGGCAAATATTAGCTATTTTAGCCGCTTCAATGTGATGTTCTTCTGTGGCTAAAATAATGGGAAAACCTTCTATTAATACCTGCAATTTTTCAAATTGCGCCGGTTCGCGTAAACCAGATAGAAATTCTTGAACAACAATACCGGGAATAGCAAGGGGTTCATTGTCTTTAATCATTTCCTGCAATTTAAAAACTTCAGGTGGTTTTTCCGAATCATCACGGTATTTCCGGCGATAAGCGGCTGACAAAATCGGTGTATCTAAAAGAATCATCTACCTTGACTCCTTCGTTCCATTTCTGCTAAAAATGCCGGTTCAAAATCAATGGTACCAAAATGTTGAATGGATTCAATACGTTTACGCCATCGAATATACTCTTTGAGTGCTTCGTTTATGGTTTCCCGCTTGGTTTTATGTCCACCCAGTTGTTTCGCTTGTTCAAGTAATTCTTGATCGGCCATTTGTGTATTAATTGTTTTCATCGTTTTCTCCTGAAATAAATAATTAAATAATTGGAAACTGAGTAAAATTAATAGTAACTTGTTGATTTTGCGTAAAAATTGGAGTACAACTGATTGACAGAATCAACGGATTTTTTCTCAATTTTAATTCAAATCATTAATCAAGGCGCGTATTGAATCTCTAAATCCGTTTATTCCGCTAATCCGCTGTACTCAGGTTTTATTCGCTTTTTTCTGGTTCCCACGCGCCGGCGTGGGAACCCATTCGGGACGCGCCAGCGTCCAGTGTTTATGGTTAAATCGCGACGAATTATTCTCTGGTATCTTCAAATAAACGCCTTCATCGTGTCTAGCGAAAGCATTACTGATATATAACATTTTCATCACTTTGTCATAGTCAGTCCAGTTTATTTTTGAGATAAATTCTTGAGCCCTCGCCAACATTTTCAAATAGGATTCCGCCTCCCCATGACGACTAAGCCGACGCAATGTCAATAAACAATCTTCTCGAAAAACATTGGGAATGATAATACGGCATTGTTCCGCTGAGATTAATTCGGCATTCATCATAATTCTGGCTAAACGACCATTACCATCCAGAAACGGATGCACTTCAGAAACGACAAACATGATGAAAGCGGCTCTGGCAAATGGTTCATTTAATACCCGATATAATTCAAATCCTTTTGCCAATGTACCCCGCACTAATTCAGGAGAAACAAAAACGGTATTACCAGCACGATTGATAATCTGTTTAAATTTTCCTGGCTGTTTATCTTTTCTGGCGGCTAAAAGTATGCCATGGCGTTTTTTAAGGAGAGCTTCAAAAGCGGCTGGACTGTCTGGACGTAAACGCATTTCAACGGGATCGCTAACCAGCTGATAAGTGGCAATCACATCATGGGAATCTTCATGACGATGAGCCAGTGGGCGATTTAAAAACACAATATCGGCGGCTTCATCCGGCTCAAATTCGGTACCTTCAATATAATTGGAAAAATAGGCATCAAAAAAGGCGATATTTTTCAAAATAGCCGGCGTTTCAAGCAAGTGGCGAATGGGTAACACGGTGCGACGCAAAAGTGCATGAAGGGACATAAATAATTCCAATCGTTCTGGATCATAAGGTAATCCTTGAGCGCGGGCTTTGGCTTGTGCTGTATTCAGAATGTCGGTTGAACGGCTACCTAAAATCGCTCCAATCAGTTGTTCTAATTTGACGTACTCCTTTTCCATGCTAAGCGAATCTGCGATAGCTTTAGCATGAGTTCTCAACTGATTGAGTTCCTCTTCTCCTCGAATTTGGCATAATTTATCTAATCGTTGTTCTATCTCTGTTTGAGCGACGGTTTTGCGGATTGTACTTCGTTGGCGGCTGGGTTGCAGGTTTTCCAGCAAAGTCCGTTCATAACCAGAAATCAATAAGGTTTCCAAAAAAGGTTGAGTACCCTGAGTTGCCATTTGACCTAAAACCAATTGAATGGTTAACCCCGGCAACGACACTTTACGGCGATGACGATAAGTTAAAAAAAGTGTTCCCCCCCGTTTGACATCACCTTCAAAGGCAGTACGAAAACTGACAATCGCGCCCGGAAATAAATGTCCAGCAATAAAATAACGGTTTCGGTAGATGATCTCTTCAACTGAATCAGTTAAATTAGGGGTGTAAATTTTAGGGGCAATTTTGCGAAGTTGTCCCGCTTGAAGTTGTTTAGAAATTTGTTTGGTTTCTTGATTCTTTTTAGAACCAAAAATAATGTCAGGCAAAAAATGTTTCATAACGACCACTCAATGTTGTTTAGTGGCAATTATTTTAGCATAAGAGTTAAAATAACGCATTTTTTATAGCATAATTTTAATAATGGCAAATTTTATATCATAACTTGGCAAAGGGCAGATACGAGGCAGACACGCAGCTATGTAGGTCGGGTTAGCTTGCGCAACAAAAAAACGTAACCCGACATTCCTGAATATATGCTCGGCGATATTGGATTTAATGTTATTAATATGAGTCAGGTTATGCAAATTAAGGCAAAGGTCTATTTTTTTAGCAGCGAATGTCGGGTTACGTTTTTTTTCTGCGCAATCTAACCCGACCTACATGATTAACCAGATAAATGTCGGGTTACGTTTTTTTTCTGCGCAATCTAACCCGACCTACATGACTACATGACTGAGGCCGACTTTTTATATATGGGGTGTTATATGAGAAA
>JAGLHR010000489.1 GCA_023143415.1 Thiomargarita sp.
AGCTAGAGCTTGGGAACGAGGGGGCTGAGTAGTTACTTTAGTTTTTATTCTGAAAATTTTAAAATTCTGAGATCGAGGCTAAAGTTTTTTGCAAAAAAACTTTAGCCTCGATCAAACAATAAATTCGCATATAAATTAGGAAAATAAAATATGCATCACGAAGTCACACCCAAATTAATATTTTTTGGATTTAATGTGTTAAAATGAAGTTCGAGTGTTATTTTTCAAAAAAACATCGAAAACGCTTCAGCTTTGGCGATTTAATATCACGATTCCAAAGCTGTTGAAATCAAAAAGCTAAAGCGACTGACAAGATGAAAAATAATCAATTACAAAACCTTTATCCCATTTTCTGTCGAGGACATTCAGGAGGGCGTTTAATTTGCGACGCTTTTATCCGAAATAAGATTGATATGGGAAAAGTGGCTATTGAACGTAAAGATACCTCTTTTTTTTCCATCAGAAATCCTATTATCCGTGAAATTATCCTCAACGCTTATGACTATCAAGACTCCGCACCATCCCAACAACGCTATTATCAAGACTTAATGAGACGTTATGTCACAGAATATCGGCAGAGTGAAATTCAATCGAAAGGGCATTTTGGATGGAAATTAGGCATCACTTTATTTACTCTTCCTGTTGTTCTTGATGCTTTTCCGAATGCTAAGGTGATACATCTTATTCGTGATGGGCGGGATGTGATGTTATCACGATTAGAAGCGCGTTTTGCCCATTTAGATGATTTGGTAAACCGGTTAGTTGTATTTGGCGACGCAACGGTTGATCATTTTGAAGGGCTTCCCCTTACTTCTGAAACGATAGCAACTTATCGTAATGAGTTAGAAATACGACATTGGGTAACAGCGGTAAAGTATGGATTAAAAGGGCGTGCTTATAATGAACGCTATTTAGAAGTGAAATATGAAGAAGTCTGTCAAAACCCGATTCCTGTATTTAGCCAAATATTTGATTTCATTGAAGTTCCATTTTTAAATTCTACTAAAACGTGGTTGGCACAGGCAGTCTATAACACAAAAATGGATAAATGGAAAAGTTTACCAGAAGAGAAATTGAAAAAGCCATTAGAAATTGCGGGGGATTTACTTGGAGAATTGGGGTATTTATAATTGATGAAAATTAAATCCACTTGGCTAATATTATGGTGATGTAAAATATGAAAACCAATCAATTCCATAAGCAAGAAGATTTCCAACACTTTTTGGAAAACGATCCCGATGTTCGTGAATATTGGCAATTTGAAACAGCGATTATGTCACGCCGCTTAAAGGCGAAAAGTTTTTTACTTGATGGCTATTGTAAAGTCTGTGATAAGCCGACTACATTTCTTGTAGATCGTTTATTTGGGGCGCAAGAAACGTCACAAAGTTGGACACCCAATTGGCGTGAGCGTTTAGTTTGTACGCATTGTCAATTAAACAATCGCCAACGTGCCATCTTACATGTCATTAAAGACACAATAGCCACACGCGCTAACGAACACTCTATTTCCTTGTATGTGATGGAACAAATTACGCCCTTATTTGCATGGCTAAATCAACATTTTGACAATGTGACGGGCAGTGAGTATTTGGGGGAACAAATTGAAGGCGGAACAATTATCAAAGGGATGCGTCACGAAAATATTGAGGCACTCAGCTTTGCTGATCAAAGTTTTGATATTATTCTCTCAAATGATGTTTTAGAACATGTCAACTTACCAGAGCAAGCGGTTGCTGAAATCTATCGTATCCTAAAACCGGGTGGGGAATTTTTTATGACAGTGCCATTTCATCCTAATGCACTTAAAACAGTGCGCCGCGCCGAATTAATGGAAAGTCAAATTAAACATCTATTACCCCCTATTTATCATGGCAATCCACTGTCTGAAAAAGGTTCGCTGGTATTCAATGATTTTGGGTGGGATTTATTGGAACAATTTAAAGCAGTGGGTTTTCAAGAAGTCTCTTTATGTCATTATTGTTCATATTTTTATGGGTATTTCGGTGAAATACAATACTATTTTAATGCATGTAAACCATTGATTTAGATACAAAATATCAGTTTTAATACTTTTTGGAGTTCAACATATCCGATAATCTACAATCTTTTAGGTAGGGTGGGCAAGGTCTTTTTCTTGCCCACCTTCCTCATTAAAAAAGTAGTTCGGTGGGCAACAAAAAAGACGTTGCCCACCCTACAATCTACCACTAAGTGATTTTAGAATATAAAGTGGAAGGGTCTTTTAACACGGGTTCAACTGTAATCCACTGTTTATTCAGTAATTTTTTAAAGAAACAATGATGTCGTCCGGTATGACAAGCTACCCCGCCCACTTGTTCAACAGTCAACAAGATGACATCATTATCACAATCAAGGCAAATACTTTTAACCTGTTGAATATGCCCTGATTCTTCGCCCTTAAACCAGAGTTTTTGACGGGAGCGGGACCAATAAACCGCCCGCTTTTCTTGAACCGTCAATTGTAAAGCCTCTTGATTCATCCAAGCGAGCATTAAAACTTTGCCCGTACTCGCTTCTTGAGCAATTGCGGGAACTAAGCCTTGTTCATTCCAAGCGATTTTATCTAGCCAATCCATGAATTTTAATGTATTTTGGAGTCCAACGCTTTAGCTTTGGAGGTTTTTGGAGTCCAACGCTTTAGCTTTGGAAGTTTTTGGAGTCCAACGCTTTAGCTTTGGAGGTTTTTGGAGTCCAACGCTTTAGCTTTGGAAGTTTTTGGAGTCCATTCGAGGCTAAAGTTTTTCTTTAAAAAACTTGTAACTACTCAGGGCAACCACAAGGGATTGCCCCTACATCAGAATATTTTCATCAGTCTTCATAAGAATATTTCAGCCTAAAGTTTTTTGATGAAAAACTTTAGGCTGAAATGTTGTAGGGGCATTCGAGGTTTGAGTTTTGTTTTCAAAAAACTCAATTCGAGGTTCAAGT
>JAGLHR010000049.1 GCA_023143415.1 Thiomargarita sp.
CTACATCAGAAGATTTTCGTCACTCGACATAAGAATATTCTTGTAGGGGCAATCCTTTATGGTTGCCCTGAGTAGTTACGAATACCATTACCAACGGACAACTCGTTTTTATTACAACCGCTGGAAATCCGGTAGCCATACTTTCGCCGGTTTCCATCACGCAATCTGCCGTTAGTCATTCACCATCCATTTCAAATACATCACCAAGACAATTAGATACTGCCAAAGACTCAGTTTGGATGTCTGATGATTTTAATGAACCACTAGATGACTTGACGGGATGTAAAACATGAGTATGAAGAATTTGAACATCGAAAACAGAAAAGATTGAATTTTTTAGCACAGGAGAAAATGGCAATGAAAATTTCAATTAGCCATTTAGGGGCAATTGACAAAGCTACTATTGATTTAAAGCCTTTAACTGTTTTTATTGGTGAAAACGGTACGGGTAAAACCTGGGCTGCTTATACTTTATCCGCTATTTTTGGTCCTTATGGATATGATAAGTACCTGACAGCTTATTTCAATGGTAAAACACAAAAGACATATCCGCCTTTAGATAATGCTATTAAACAGTTGCTTGCCGAAGGAAACGCCCAAATTGATGTGGTACAATTTGCTAATGATTATGCGGAAACCTATATCAATGATGTCGCTCGTCTTGCAGCCGCTTGGATGCCAACATTTATGGCAACAAGGCGAGTCAATTTTGATGATTTGCGATTGCAGATTGATTTAGCGGCGATCAAAACCGCATTTTTAGATAAAATAACTGCAACAACAGTGGATAAAAAATTGTCTTTTGGCTCACAGAGCAAAAAGGCCCTTATTAATGCGTTTAAAGAATCGGGGAAAGCGATTTTATATTTTTACTCTGAGGGTGAAATATTGAAAAAGCTACCTGAACGAGCAGTAAAAAAATTTGTTGGTTTGCAATTATTTCAAATTATTCAAAGAGCCTTCTATTATAATGCCTACGTTTTTCCTACTGAAAGAACGACTTTTATTACTTTTCCCCTAAGCACTTTCAAATTCAAGGAAAAAAGCGTTGAAGAAGATGAAAACTTAGAAACAGAATCTGGAAGAATGGTTGAACCTGTTGAGCGTTTTTTAAAAATGATTATGAGGGCAGCCTTTAAAAGTCCAGCGGTTCGGAAAGAACAAATCACTAATAATCCAAAAATATCGGATTATGTCAAATTGGCTGAATTTTTAGAAACAGAGATTTTACGGGGCAATGTCGATTTTGACACATCAGGATTACAAAAGGAATTGTTTTTTCAAACCACTGAAAACGTCAAATTAGAAATACCCCTTGTTTCTTCAATGATAAAGGAACTCGCCCCATTAGTCCTTTATTTGCGTTATTTGGCTGAACCAAACGATTGGATTATCATTGATGAGCCAGAAATGAACTTGCACCCCGCCGCTCAAGTTGAATTGATTGAATTTTTAGCTATGTTGGTTAATGCCGGTTTACGTGTTCTTATTACAACCCATAGCCCTTATATTGTTGATCATATAGCAAATCTCATGCAAGCGGCTAAACATGAAAATAAGAATGACATTAAAGAACGGTTTTATTTAGAACGAACTGATGCGTTTATTCCACAAGAACAAGTGTCGATTTATTTATTTGAAAATAGCACTGCAAGAAATATTGTTGATGAAAAGGGAGTTATAGATTGGAGTACTTTTGCTAATGTCTCTTCCGATGTTTCTCATATCTATTCTCAAGTACTCACTATGATAGATTGAGGAAACAGATAATGCCCTATTCTGAAAATAGTTCGCTTCTTGAAACATTACTCTTAACCCCCTGTTTACTGACAGGTGAAACTCGTTGTGATGAAAGCAAAGCATCAGTTTGGGTAAAACCACAAGCGGCTGAAACGATACTCTTTTTCCATATAGATGATCAATCGAATCCTGACTGTCATCTACGTCAAAAATTATATGGAAATCAAAAGGGCGAAAGTATTTGTGATTTGCTCGTATTTTACGCCAAAGGAGATGAGCGCGTTTTTTGTTTCGTAGAGTTGAAGGATAATATTAAAGATTTAGGTAAAGCCACTAAACAAGTGATAAATACCTACAAGCATTTTAAGCGACATTTCAGATTAAAATATATACCTAAAGCTTGCATTGTTACAGCAGGTGGTTCGTCACTACAAGAACATCAGAAATATCAACGAGATTTGTTAAAAGTGTTTCAACCAGATAATGTGACTATTATCCAAAGGAAGAACTTGAAAAATCAAGATGAATTTGGTGATTTTTTAAGAGGTATTCCAAAAAAAACGAAAGGTAAAAGAAAACGATAATTTCAAGTTTTCGGACATCAAATTTGTGTTTGTAACAACTCAGGGCAACCACAAGGGATTGCCCCTACAACAATATTCTTATGAAGAAAGACTGACGAAAATATTCTTATGTAGGGGCAATCCCTTGTGGTTGCCCTGAGTAGTAACGAATATTGTTGTAAGGGCAATCCTTTATGGTTGCCCTGAGTAGGTGTTTTATCATTCCAATCAATCAAAATTCACAAAAAAAAACATGTACCACCCATGCTCACACCGCTTCCCCATCCTTTTACACGATATTTGTATGGTTGCCCTTGCATGGGCATTAGCCATTATTGTTCGCTACGAGTGGCCATTATTTCCAGAAGTTCAAACAGTCCTTTGGCAGGTTTTGCCTATTGTGATGATAGTACAAAGTATTGTGTTATGGTATGGCGGCTTATATCAAGGCATTTGGCGACTAACCAGTATGCCCGATTTGGTTACAATTTTACGCACGGTTATCATTGGTACACTCGCCATTGTCTTGATACTCGTTTTATTTAATCGTTTAGAACTGATTCCACGTTCTTCTTTGCTGTTTTATCCCTTCTTCTTAACTTTCTTACTGGGAATGCCCCGTTTATTATATCGGTTATGGCATGAACATTCCTTTAAATTCTTATTAACGGGTGAAACAGAATATCAACGAGTGCTTGTCATTGGGGCAGGTACATCTGGTGATATGTTAGTGCGCGATATGCTACGCAGTGCGTGCGGTTATCTGCCGGTTTGTTTTTTAGATGATCAACCGCGTTTGCACGGTGGTAAAGTACAAGGTATTCCAGTGTTTGGGGGTGTTGATAAATTGTCCGAACTGGTCGAATCCTTAGCCATTGATTTGATTATCATCGCAATGCCTTCAGCGACTGATGAACAAATGCGCCGCATTGTGGAATTATGTGAATTAGTACCGGTGCCTGTGCGTACTTTGCCCAAATTGGATAATATCGTCAATCTCCACGTCGAACTGAGTGCCTTACATGACGTGGCTATTGATGATTTATTAGGGCGTGCAAAAGTACAGTTAGATTGGCAAGTTATCGAAGCGGGTTTACGCCACAAAGTGGTGATGGTGAGTGGTGGTGGTGGCTCAATCGGTGCTGAATTATGCCGACAAATTGCGCGTTTAAATCCCACAAGCCTTGTCATTGTGGAACGCTGTGAATTTAATTTGTATAAAATTGAGATGCAATTACGCCAAACATTTCCTGATTTGGTTTTACACGCCCATTTAGGTGATATTGTTGATATGGTGGCAATGCGTCATCTTTTAGAATGTTATTCTCCCAATGTGATATTTCATGCGGCGGCTTATAAACATGTTCCTTTGTTGCAACCGCAAGCCAGAGAAGCGGCTCGTAATAATATCTTAGGCACCCAAATTTTAGCTCAAGCCGCTGCGGCTCAAAACTGTCAAACTTTTGTCATGATTTCTACCGATAAAGCGGTTAATCCGACAAGCATTATGGGTGCAACTAAACGCACTGCTGAAATGATTTGTCAAGCCATGAATGAACAGAGCAAAACCCATTTTATTACAGTGCGCTTTGGAAATGTATTAAATTCTGCTGGCAGCGTTATACCCCTTTTTAAAGCACAAATTGCAAAAGGGGGGCCCGTCACCGTTACTCATCCTGATATCAGTCGGTATTTTATGACGATTCCCGAAGCGTGCCAGTTGATTTTACAATCAGGCGCAATGGGAAAAGGTGGGGAAATTTTTGTGTTGGATATGGGGCAACCTATTAAAATCAAATATTTGGCAGAACAGATGATACGCTTATCAGGGAAAATACACAATAAAAATGTTAGAATTATTTATACAGGTTTGCGTCCAGGTGAAAAGTTATATGAAGAATTATTTCATGCCGAAGAAAAATTGGGTAAAACAACTCATGCTAAAATTTTACTCGCAGAACATCGTAGTAATGACTGGGCGCATTTGAATGACATTTTAAAAAAAATAGCGGAGGCTTGTGATAATTATAGTGAAAAGGAAATTAAAACGCTTTTGAAAAACATTGTACCCGAATTGAATGAAAGTAAAAATTCCCTTAAAGGTTCTTATAGATGTTCAGAAAAATAGTTGGAATCAATTCTCGGATTCAAATCTCTGAGGTTTTAGAGTTCCACCGATGAAATCGGTGGCTATTCACGTTTCAACCCCGTTGGGGTTGGTTAACCCTAAGTAGCAAAGCAAAAATTATCGGATATAATGGAGTTCGAGGTTTTAGTTTTTTTTGTAGGGTGGGCAAGGTCTTTTTCTTGCCCACCATTTACATTTATAAGGTTAGGTGGGCAACGTCCTTTTGTTGCCCACCCTACATTAGTATTATCTACATCAAATTGAGGTCACATCCTCTGAAAGTTAATTAGCTTTGGGCATTTTCTGGAGTCCAACGCTTCAGCTTTGGGCATTTTCTGGGACGCTTTAGCTTTGGAACCGTGATATTAAATCGCCAAAGCTGAAGCGTTGTACTCCGATAAACGCCAAATAATTTTAAACTATTGATTTTAAACATGTTTATTCAAAAAATCCATTCGCATTTTTCATTATAAACTTAAAGATTAAAAAGGTGATTTGTCATTATGAAAATACTCAAATATTTCTTAATTTTAACTTGTTTATCATCAAACTCTTATGCAAATAAGACTGATAGTTTAGAAGCTCAATTACAAAACGCTGATGATGATGAAAAAATAATTCTGTTAATTCAACTAATAGATAGCAAAAAAATCACATTGCCTGAAAAGATAGCGTATGGTGAACAAGCATTACAATTGGCTGAACAGGCTGGTGATGCTTTAAAAAAAGCGAAGATTTTAAATCAAATGGGAAAGGTTTCTAAAGCGAATGGCAAAAATGCTAAGGCTTTAGACTATTTCCGGCAATCACTTAATCTACTTGAAGAAATAGAAGCTGAAAAAAAAGAATTTGCTGAGCCTTTGCTCAATGTTTGCATTGTTTATTGGAAATTAGATAATTACGACAAAGCATTAGATCATTGTTTGAAATCACTGAGAATTTTTGAATACATTGGCAACGAAAAAGGAATTGCTGACGCTTATCATAATATTGGCACTACTTATGATTTATTAAAGCGTTACTGGCCTGCCCTAGAAAATCATTTTAAAGCCAGAGATATACGAAAAAAAATCGGTGATAAAGAAGGGATTGCCGAATCTTTTAATAGTATTGGCATTATTCATTATTTCACAAAAGATTATAAAAAAGCCAAAGAATATTATTTGAAATCCTTGAAAATACAGGAAGAACTTGATGATAAAAAGGGAATTGCCAAGGCTTTAAATAATGTTGGGCTCATCTATAAGGAATTGGGCAATAACGATAATGCGTTGGAATATTATAAAAAATCAATAAAGAAATGGAAAAAAATTGGCAACGAATATGAGATTGCCAATGTCTCAAATAACATTGGGGAACTTTATACCATTTTGCGAGATTATAAGATCGCATTATCATATCTTAAATCCGCATTGAGATTAGCCAAAAAACTTGATGCCAAAGCACTGGTTCAAGAAAATTATGTATTTCTTTCCAATCTATATGTTGCATTGGGGAACTATCAAAAAGCCCTTGATTACTACAAGCGTTCTTCTGAACTCAATAGCCAGATTTTCAATAAAAAAAGAATTCAAAAAGTGGCTAACATACAAGTCATTTACGAAATGGAAAAAAAAGAAAAGGAAATAGTGCTTTTAAAGAAAGATAATGACATTAAACAGTTAGATTTGGATAGACAAACGTTGCAGAGAAATTTTCTATTTGGGGGATTTTTCTTTGTTTTTATTGTGGCATTTGTTATGTTTTATCTTTATCGCTCAAAAAAGAAAGCGAATGCAACGCTTGAATTGGAAAAAGCGAAATCTGATGAATTACTCTTAAATATTTTACCAGTAAAAGTCGCAGAGGATTTGAAAGAAAAAGGTAAAACAGCACCTGAATCTTTTGAAAATGTGACGATTTATTTTTCAGATATTGTTGGATTTACTAATTTATCTTCTCAGTTAAAAGCTAAAACGGTGATTTCTGAATTGAACAATATTTTTACGACTTTTGATAATATCATCGAAATCTATCAATGTGAGCGTATTAAAACGATTGGTGATGCTTATTTTTGTGTTTGTGGTATGCCAGAGGAAAATCCAGATCATGCAGAAAATATTGTTCAATCTGCTATCGAAATCATCAATTATCTGAAAAAACGTAATGAAACTTCTTCGCTTAAATGGGAAATTAGAATTGGTATTCATACTGGAAAAGTGGTTGGCGGCGTTGTGGGTGTGAAAAAATACATTTATGATGTGTTTGGGGATGCTGTTAATACCGCTTCAAGAATGGAATCCAACTCTGAGCCGATGAAAATTAATATTTCAGAAACAACTTATCAGATAGTAAAAGATAAGTTTAAAACAATTGAAAGAGGTTCTATTGATGTGAAAGGTAAAGGAGAAATGAAAATGTATTTTGTAGAAGAACCATCTTCTCTTCAAAATAGTTGATCGTTTGTGAAAATTAAGGTAACTACTCAGGGCTACTCAGGCAACCATAAAGGATTGCCCCTACAACAATATTTTTATGAAGACGAACGAAAATCTTCTGATGTAGGGGCAATCCCTTGTGGTTGCCCTGAGTCGTTATCTAGGCTGCACTTCTTGTGGTTGCTCTGAGTCGTTACGATTTCTTTTCAAACTTCGCCCAAGAATCACGTAAGGTGACAATACGATTAAAAACCAATGCTTCTTCTGAACTCTCAACATTATCAACACAAAAGTAACCTTGCCTTTCAAATTGATAACGTTCTCCCGGTTTGGCATTCGCTAAACTGCCTTCCACTTTACTCATCGTCAACACTTCCATTGAATTAGGATTCAGAGCCGCTTTAAAATCAGTACCGCCCGCGCCCGGATTGGGCTGATTAAACAAACGATCATAGAGCCGAATCTCAGCCGTGATGGCATGGGGTTCAGAAACCCAGTGAAGTGTGCCTTTGACTTTACGCCCATCAGGCGGTGTAATTCCTCCTCGTGTTTCTGGATCGTAAGTACAGCGCAATTCGACAATCTCTCCATTCTCGTCTTTGATTACCGCTTGACAAGTGATGAAGTAAGCATAACGCAATCTGACTTCACGCCCTGGTGCTAAACGAAAGAATTTTTTCGGTGCGGCTTCCAGAAAATCGTCTTGTTCAATATATAAAACCCGTGAAAATGGCACTTTTCGAGAACCCATACTGGCATCGTTGGGATGATAAGGGGCTTCTAACTCTTCAACTTTATCTTCAGGGTAATTTTCAATCACTACTCGTAAGGGCTTTAATACGCCCATCACTCTGGCTGTTTTGGGATTTAAATCATTCCGAATGCAGTTTTCTAATACCCCCATTTCAATATGCGTGTCGTTTTTTGTGACACCAATGCTATCGCAGAAATCTCGAATGGCTTCCGGCGTATAACCCCGTCTTCGCATTCCAAATAAAGTGGGCATACGGGGATCATCCCAACCATTAACCAGTTGATTTTCAACAAGTTCCTGCAACTTTCGTTTGCTCGTTACCGTATAATTCAGCGATAAGCGAGCAAATTCTATTTGTTGTGGATGACTGGGTGTTTTTAATGTGTCTAATATCCAATCATATAAAGGGCGATGATCTTCAAATTCCAAAGTACAGAGTGAATGCGTAATGCCTTCAATCGCGTCAGAAAGGCAATGGGTGAAATCGTACATGGGGTAAATACACCATTTGTCGCCTGTGATTTGATGCGCGATTTTTATGATGCGATATATGATCGGATCACGATTGTGAATATTAGGCGAAGCCATGTCAATTTTTGCCCGTAAAACATGTTCACCTTCGGCAAATTCTCCCGCTCTCATGCGTGCGAATAAGTCCAGATTTTCTTCAATTGAACGTTCACGATAAGGGCTGTTTTTACCTAACTTACGCGAAGTGCCACGATCTGCTCTGATTTCTTCAGTCGTTAAGCTACAAACGTAGGCTTTATTCATTTTAATCAGGGCGATGGCATATTCATAAAGCTTCTCAAAATAATCCGATGAATGGCGTAACCGATCTGCCCAATCATAGCCTAACCAACGCACATCCGCTTTAATCGATTCGACATATTCAA
>JAGLHR010000490.1 GCA_023143415.1 Thiomargarita sp.
ACGAAAAACTTGATGATCGAGTTATTATAATTTCATGCGCGTTCCTAAAAGCATTCGAGGTTTTAGTTTTTTGAAGAAAAATTAAAATCTCGAAATGAGTTTTGCAAGAGCCTCTTGATTTAAAATTTAAAATCATGTACGATAGATAACCTTCGGAGGTTTTCAAACTGTTTATTTATACTGTTTTTCTCTTAACCTTAATCTTAAAATTTGGCATTATTTTTGCTTAAAAATTTTGCTTATTTTAAAATAAAATTAATGATTTCAAAATACCAGTTTTTCAAAGAAAAAATCGAACATCGAAACGATAAGTTAAATAATAACAAATTAAATTAAATTAATAAATATATGAGTATATGGAATTTAAAAGCAGAAAGAATTGTAGGCATAGATATCAGCTCAACTGCTGTCAAATTACTTGAACTTAGCCAATCTGGGAAAAAAAGATACAAAGTTGAAAGTTATGCCATAGAACGCCTGCCCGAAAAGTCTATAGAAGACAAAAACATTGTTCCTGATAAATTAGAAGACGTTGGCACTATTATTGGCAAATTGGTAAAAAAAGCCAAACCAATCGCTCAACATGCTGCTGTGGCAGTAGCAGGACCTGCTGTCATCACCAAAACAATCAACATGGATGGCGACTTATCAGATCAAGAAATGAAAGACGAAATTGAAGAAGAACCCGCCCAATATCTTGGTCAAGATAATGAGGAAGAGATCAGCTTCGATTTCCAAGTAATAGGCCCCAATGAAAAAGAACCAGAACGTGTTGACATTTTACTGGCTGCTTGTAGCTCTGAAATACTAGAAGCTCGCACCACTGTCCTTGAAATGGGTGGGTTAAAAACAAAAATTGTGGATATAGAAAAATATGCACTAGAAAATGCTTTTCTCATGCTCACACAAAACGATCCAGAAATTAATGAAGATGAAACCATTGCCCTCATAGAAATCGGTGCCACTACCACAATGATGAGTGTATTAGGTGAACAAAAAATTATTTACACTAACGAAGAAATGTTCGGTGGAAAACAATTGACAGAGACAGTTCAAACCCATTACGGATTGAATAGTTATGAAGAAGCGGAATTTGCACAACGTTCTGGTGAACTTGGAGACGACTATGAAAAAACCCACCTTGAACCTTTCAAAGATGAGATGGCACAGCAGATTAGCCGAATGGTACAATATTACTATGCCTCAGATGCCTCCTCACATTATGGCAAACTGTCGCATATTTTAATCGCCGGTGGATGTGCATCTATACCCAATATTATTGAACCCATCAACAACAAAGTGGGGGGACATGTCACCATTGTCAATCCTTTTGCACAAATGTCTATCGCATCACGAGTCAGAAAAAAAGACCTGATGAATAATGCCACTGCATTAATGACCGTTTGTGGGTTAGCTTTACG
Source organism: Thiomargarita sp. (assembly GCA_023143415.1). Lineage (GTDB taxonomy): Bacteria > Pseudomonadota > Gammaproteobacteria > Beggiatoales > Beggiatoaceae > QNES01. The sequence continues at coordinate 1,422 of JAGLHR010000490.1, forward strand.
AACTTTTGATGAAAAATAACTGATATGCCACATATTAACTTACTGCCTTGGCGCGATACACTGAAAAAAGAACGTGAAATTCGCTTTGGAATCATTGCAGGGGTCTCTCTATTTTTAAGCGGATTAGTGGTTCTAGGTGTACATCTTTTTATGGATGCTGAAATCACTTATCAAAAAAAACGCAATCACTATTTAAACCGTGAAATTAAACAAGCAGAGGCCAAAATTGAAAAAATTAAAAAGTTAGATGATAAAAAACAAGACATGATTGCTCACATGAATGCGATCCAAGACCTTGAAGAAAGTCGCCCTCTCGTGGTGCATTTATTTGAAGAACTGGTTACGCAAGTCCCTAATGGTGTCTATTTTACCAGCATGAAACAAAAGGATGATAAAGTGATTCTTGAAGGTGTTGCCCAATCAGATGCGCGTGTCTCCTCATTGATGAAAAAAATTGACGAATCTGAGTGGTTAACTCTCCCCAAGATTTATATCATTAAAAGCAAAGAGAACAAAAAAGACAAAAAGCGTAGTGTAAGCACCTTCAAATTAGAAATCACGCAGGAAACACTTCAAGAGGAAAAAAAGCCATGAAAATGGAAGATTTCAATAATTTAGATCCACAAAATTTCGGAAATTGGCCAATTCCTGTAAAAATGGTGATAATTATTGTGCTGTGTATCGCAGCACTCTTTGCAGGTTACTGGTTTGATACTCAACATCAAATAATTGACTTAACTAAGGTTAAAAGCGAAGAAAAAGATTTAAAAAAGACATTTAAGAAAAAGCAAAGAGAAGCCGCTACTTTACCTCAGCGTGAGGAACAACTGGCGCAAATTGAATCCATTCTCAAAACACTGATCAAAAAACTACCCGGTAAAGCCCAAGTAGATGAATTAATTCGAGACATTACTCAAACTGTACTCGCAAGTGGTTTAAAACAAGAATTATTTGAACCACAACATAAAAACGAAAAATCAGAAAAAGATGTTTATGTCACATTACCCATTAAATTACGTGTTAAAGGAAATTATCATGCCTTTGGCAAATTTGTCAGTGGGCTTGCTGCTATGAATCGCATAGTCACACAACATAATATTTCTATAAAGTCTTTTTCTAAAGGTTCGAGTAAAAAAAACAAACTGATGTTAGAAATGGAAATGACGGCACAAATTTATCGTTATCTTGAAAAAGAAGAAGAAGGGAAGAAAGGCAAAAAATAACGCACTTTAAAACTCAGGGCAACCACAAGGGATTGCCCCTACTCAGGCAACCACAAGGGTGTGCAGCCTACATCAG
>JAGLHR010000491.1 GCA_023143415.1 Thiomargarita sp.
CTTGAAATCAATTTCAAGGCTAAAACCTCGAAAAGCAGGCTCAGCTAAACTCTCTCTCTAATTAGTCTGTTTTAACAGACTATTCGAGGCTAAAGTTTTTCTTCAAAAAACTTTAGCCTCGAATGCTTTCAGCCTTGAAATTTATTTCAAGGCTGAGTACTCGTTTTCATTGATTTCGCCAAAGGATTTTAAACAGGCTGGAATCCTGTTCAAAAAATTTTGATTGGCGATAAAAGGTTTTAAATTCTGTTAATTCTCAAATTCTGACAATTCTGATTCTAACAATTGAAAGTAATTTAAATCAATGAATTATAAAAAAATGAAAGTAATAACATTTTCACATAAAACGGCTCTGGCAACGATTTTACTGACGAGCCTACCCATTGCCCAAGCGGAAGTGGGTAATCCCTTTGAATTTAGCGCGAATGTGGCGTTGACTTCTGATTATGTTTGGCGCGGCATTAGCCAAACGGATGAAGGGTTTGCTATACAAGGCGGATTTGACATCGCCCATGAAACAGGCTTTAGTATGGGAACTTGGGCTTCTAACGTCAAATATTTGGAAGACAATACTGTCAATCCCGAAGATCGTGCCGATATCGAAATTGATCTCTACGTCGGTTACGATGGCAAATGGGGTGATGGTGGCAGTTATGGTATCAAAGCGGGTCGTTATAGCTATCCTGGGGCAGGCAGCCATTTGAATTATGACTTTAATGAGTTTAACGTCCACTTAGGTTATGCCACGCCAGAGGGGATTGAATTAGGTTTTGCGTATGATTACGCGCCAGAATTTTTCGGTGATGTGGGTGCAGGGCATCATTATGCTTTGACATTGGGTCAAAAAATGCCATCGGGCTTAGGCTTCGATGTGTTTGTTGGTCAGCAAAATTTCAGTGACAATGATAAAGCGGGAGATAATTATATTTATTATGGCGCATCATTATCTTTCCCCATCGCTAATTTCGATGCTGCACTCAGCTATAGCGATACAGATTTAGATAACGCGAAGAGTTTGAATGCTGATGATCGCATATTTTTCACACTGAGCAAAAGTTTTTAATGGACTGAAGAAAAACTTTAGCCGCACGAAAAACCTCTGAGGTTTCCAAAACATCAGAGGTTTGCCTGAATTTTTAACCCGTTGATTTAGCAATTAAAAAAAATAAAATTCTTCTAAGTACAACTAGGAAATTCTTCTAAGTATAAATTAGTTGCTTCACGCAAATTGGCCAATGCTTCCTCTACTGTTTCACCTTGTGTTGTTGTTCCCGTTTCAGGATTAAACGCAACATAGCCGCCTTCAGGTGCGGATGTTAATATTGCAGAAAGCTCCATCATGTTTCCCTCATAAAAAGTTTTCAGGCGATTCGCCGCTCAGAAACCAAGTTTTTTCAAAAAACTTGGTTTCTAAATACTAACTGATGTGACGCAAGGTGCTTCCAAGTTCCACCGATTTCATCGGTGGCTATTCAGATTTCACCGCGTTGGGGTTAGTTTCAACCCTGAAGGGGTTAAACATGAATAGCCACCGATGAAATCGGTGGAATTTAG
>JAGLHR010000492.1 GCA_023143415.1 Thiomargarita sp.
AAAAAACAATTTAAATCAAATACTTAAATACTTGTGTATAACGATGAGCGCAGGCGCGTGGGAACGAGAAATCTCCACATATTCAGAGGCTGTAAGGGCAGACACGCAGGTCTGCCCTACCAAACCCAACGTATTCTGTACTTGTAGGGGTGAACCTGCGTGTTCGCCCTTAACTTAATGGCATTGACGCTTCGCGTGGGAACGAGGACATTTATTTTATCGTTCCAACGCGAAGCGCTGCGTCCTGCAACGCTTAAACATCGAATTAAAACATTTTTCGTGCAATGCTTACAATACGCTCACCCAGCATATTAGTGTAACTTCCCAATTCATTATCGTACCAGCCGAAAACAACTGCTTGTGTTACTGGGGCTTCTAGGAAATGTCCACTATCATGAGTGGCTTGAACGCGCATCATCGCAGTTCGTGTATGGTTTTCACGCGCTTCAATGATCGTCGCTGCTTGTGGAAAGCCAACAATATCGGAGGAAACATTCTGTTCTTCCGAATAAACGATATAGCCCTTATAAGGTCCCTCTGCCGCCGTTTTGTAAATGTTGTTGATTTCCGCGCGTCGGATGCTACGATCTGGGTCTTCTGCTTGGAGATTGAGGGTTAAGATAACCAGTGAACCGGAAGCCGTCGGAATACGCACTGATTCAGCCATAAAACCGATGCCCGCCATTTCTGGGATCACTAATTTAAGTGCTTCTGCTGCCCCAGTACTGGTGAGGATAATATTATTCATCACGCTACGGCTTTTCCGTAAATCGCCGGCACCCGCCTTTGGCACTGCATCTAACACATTCTGGCTGGAAGTCGTCGCATGTATCGTTACCATTGAGGCGGAAAGAATCTCATCTGCTCCCAAATGATCAATCAACGGTTTCATCATGTGAGATAAACAAGTCGTGGTGCAAGAAGCGGCAGAAAGCACCTTATGTTTCCGTATATCGAAATCTTCATCGTTGATGCCCATCACAGTTGTTATTGCATCATCGGGCATATTGAGCGCTTTATCTTTTATCTTAAAGGGAGCAGACAAAATCACAATTTCCGCGCCCGCTTCTAAATGTCCTCGTAATGCGCCTTTGGGATTATCACCTGGCACGGTGGGATCGGCAAACGCGCCTGTGGTATCGACTACCAGTCGCGCCCCATTTTCTCCCCAACCAATGTCTTTGGGGTTACGCGCTGAGCGTAAAACTTTCACTTTCACGCCATCAATGGTCATCGTGCCATTCGCTTCATCCAAATTCTCTATCAGCCGAGTTGGTGCGTTTACGCCGTAAAGATAGTTGCCAAGACGGCCATAACTACTATCCTTTTCGATAAAAGTGGCAATATCCTGCAAGCCTTTACCGGATTCGCGGCCAAGATTAACCACGATTTCGCTAAAAGCCTTACGGGAAATGTGGTGCCACAACGAGAGTTTGCCGATGCGCCCCATACCATTGATGCCCAATATGCCAAATTCGCCATTTTTTGTAGTAATCAATTGACTTTTCCTCTTGATGTTAAAATAAAAATGAAATAACATACCTGACAGGTTTTAAAAACCTGTCAGTATTTTGTAGGGTGGGCAAGGTCTTTTTGTTGCCCACCTAAATGGTCACTGCCATTAAGTTAAGTCTTGGAGTCCAAACCTTTAGATTTGGAAGCGTTTGATTTTAAACGATATAATTCAAATCTGAAGGATTCGAGGTTTTAGTTTTTTTTTCAAAAAAACTAAAACCTCGAATGGATTCCAATAAATATTCCTTAACTTAATGGCAGTGACCTAAATGGTAGGAAAGATGGTGGGCAAGAAAAGGACCTTGCCCACCCTACAAAAAATTCATAATATCAGAAAATTTATGCTTCAGTACTTAATAAAACGACTGACAGGTTTTTAAAACCTGTCAGGTCTAAAACTCATGTATCTATTTGTTCGGTTGGATGACTGCCCTTTAATATCAAACCAGTACGTCCATCAATACTGATCTCATCACCCACATTAATCACCGTATTTTTAATAGTACAACGTCCTTCCGCTTCTGAGACAACCATTGCTTCACAGCCAACCACGCAGGTTTTTTGTAAACGGATAGTCACAATAGATGCGTGGGAAGTTTGCCCACCCCGCGCTGTCAGCAAGCCTTCTGTTGCTGAGATTTCGCTAATATCCTCGGGGACCGTATCTGAACGAATCAAAATGAGTGCCCTATCTGGCTCTTGCTTGCGAAGCTGTTCGATATTTTCTCTATTAAATACCGCAAAACCACTTAATGCGCCGCCATAAACACCCATACCCCGTGCCAAAGTACTGGAACTGAGCTCAGGCGTTTGGCTAAATATGGGTACGTCTTTCTGTTTTGCCGTTACCATGTCCCTTGTTTGTAACAAATATAATGAATCTGCCGATGCTCCTTGAAAAGTGAACTCAATTTCCTGATTATTCCAATGTTCTTCATAAATCAAGTGGCGAGATAGCTTTAACAAGGATTGGTAAATTTCCGGAAAGCAAACCTCCAGACTAAGTTCCTTCGGACGACCATCCACTTCGCTTTGCTCAATGGAAATCGGTAAAGTGGAGATCACTCCACCCACGATATCTTCCCCCTGATTACCCGGCGTATAATCTCCCCAAAGCGTGACTCGACTCAAATTGCGACGCGGGTAAGAGGTAAAAACAACGCCTGTGCCGGATTCTTGACTGAGATTGCCGAAGACCATCGCTTGAAGCAATACCGATGTTCCCCAAGCATCGGAAATATCCATTAATCGCCTAAATTCATTTGCCTTTTGCTCATTCCACGATTCAAGAACATAACCCGTCGCGTCTAACAATTGCATCAATGGATCTTCAGGAACATAGATACCATGCTCTTCCACTACCCTGCGATAGGCAAAAGCGAGTTTTTTCATTTGCTGGGCAGTAAAATCCTTTTTCTTGGTGATACCATACCGTTTTTTTGCCTCATTTATAAGCAGATTGAACGGTTCTCTGCCCATACCAGATGCCAATCCCCAAGCATTGATAAAGCGCCGGTAAGTATCCCAAGCAAATAGAGCGTTACCCGTTTGTTTGGCAATACCCTGCACAATTTCCGGGTTAATCCCTAAGTTATGGATAGTGGACATCATGCCCGGCATAGAAACCAATGCGCCGCTACGCACGGAAATTAACAAGGGATTTTCTGTAGAACCAAATTGTCGGCCAGTCTGTTTTTCAATAATAGCCAATTGTTGGTGCAATTTTTCCACAAAATCCCGCCAAGCCGGTGGATAGCCACGGACTACTTTTTCATAGCGGAAAAACTCTGTCGTCAAAACCACGCCGGGCGGGACATTGACACCCTGTTTAACCAAATGCGTTAAATGAAATCCTTTATTACCTAAATGGATGGGATCATCATTCAAAGGGTTGGGATTATGGAGAGAGCAAAACAGCTTATCCGAATCATAGAGCATGAGCAAATCCAGAGCCGTACCATGCAAGCGAGTACCTTGATCGCTTAATATCTGATAGGCGCGGGTAATATAGTTATCCATCGCCTGTAGCCCCGGCGTTTCAGCAATCAGATCACGCTCAACGCTTTCGGAAATGCGGCTCAAATTGCTTTTCGGCTCACCTTCCACAAATTGGGGCGCATAGCGCGACAATAAGGTACTCTTGTTTAAGGATGGCACAATCATCGCCAAATTGTCATGGTGATGATTAGTATAATAGGTGTAGATGATATCTTTGAGTGCATCCGACATGTTCCTGAACAAATCAAGATACTGCCGATAACGAAATCCTTTCACTTCTAATGAGCGTTCCAGTACATCAACTAAATGTATAAACCGCCTTGATGCGATACCATTAACGGCTAATGCCCTGAGAAAGAGTTTTAAGGCTTTTATGACTTTGTAAAAATTGCCCCTGGTGAGCAAGCCCGGATTTAACTCTTGAATCAGCTTTTCCAAATAGACGTTGGCGAGATTTTCCAATCGGAATGACAGACTTAAAGCGTCAAATTTCCGCTCACGGTAATAACCATAAACGGAGGGAATATCGGTGGTGACATGGCGTTTTTGCAAAACATCTTCTGATATATCAAAGACTTCCTGACTTAGGATGATCTTTTGCAAATTTTCCATTGCTTCGATAAGCACATCCAGACATTGATAAGGATCATCCTGTTGCAATACATCCAAGACGGGTTGCATGTCAGGCAATCCAAGTTCTTTAGCCGCGACTAATTGTTCTTGGATTTCTTGGAAGCCCAGTTTGTATTTAAGATTGAGCAGATGGTACATGCGTATCATAAGGAATACGCGCCGCTTTTCCTGTTCTGGGTAAGCAGTAAATCCTTGAATGACTTGCTCTGTTTCAGCCAAGGGACATTGCAATAATTCTTCTTCGTTGGTTATACCTTGCGCTGCAAAGAGTTCCTTTGTGATCCCATGCACAGATTCAACATAACGTCCAGTCTGATCCGTTTGCGCCAACACTTCCGGCGGAACAAAATCAGCTATCTGCGCCTTATCCGCGGTGCGCCAAAATGCAAATACCGCCTGCATGAAATCGACAATCCAGTTATTACTTTCGACATGACATTGTTTACGCAGAAAGTGAACTAAATGATCTTGGCGTTGGGTGATTTCATCAAGCTCTGTTGAAACTTCGCGTAATAAGCCTTCGGCACCAATGTCGTTATAATAAACCGGCAATAATTTAGCGAATTGCTTTACCAGATTATAAACAGGGGAAATATTGCTGTTTAGCAATCGAGTGATTTCTTTTTGGAATAAATCGGTATCACGGATGCAGGTGCCAGTGAGTTTGATATTAATGATTAGGGCAGACAGTAAGGTGTCAAACCATTCTGGATTTTGCACAATCAGAGCAAGCCAAACGCGGATGTTGACAATATGCGTAGGATTGTCAATGGGTTGCCACTCGCGAGTGAATCCGCTCACATGGCTGTATTGAAAACCAAAGCGCACTGTTTGCCCTAAAAAGGCTTCAACCATTCGGCTATTATTGCGTTTATAAATTTCAATACCGAGCGTTTTGATCAGTTGCAGAGCCGTTTCAGGATACTTTTCGACATTAGATTTGAGCAGTTGAAAGGTTTTGAGAAAAAATGCTTCGATATCTTCATAAGTTTGACGGCGCACCATTTGCACTAAAACACGATTAATTTCTTTGAGGGTACTTTCATGGATCATCAAAAGCCCCTCTGTTTCCATAATGCGAAACAAATAGGTGAGTTTTAAATTTTCCCGAACATCGCCCTCCTCGGCAGCTATCGTTTTTAATTTATCCCCAATACGCTGGTACGCTTTAACGATGTCCATATAATAAGGACAATGGGAGACTTTAGATAAGAAATCCCGTGGCGTACCTTCTTCTTTCAGTTTTTGTAACGTGTTGAGATGCGCCTGTATCGCACTATGGGAAATCGCTTCAAGCGAGGGCATACCAGGGCGATGATAGACTGTCGGATCGTTTTGGGTTAACCAATAACGATAAGTACCGTCAAGCATACGATAAGTAAAATCACCTAATACTTTCCAATCAATGTCAACAGGTTCAGTGTTGTCCAACTTAATTAACAACTCATTTAATGTTCGCATCAATGGATGATAAATACGTGCGAGCAAAAGCAATTTTTCATCAGGCAACTGGCTCAGTAATTTGAAAATTTCTGTAATCGTGGTGCTATAATCTGCTAATTGTGCTGAACTGAGCAGATTGACGAGTCGATCTAAATAAGCACCAATCGCTTCGGCGGCTTCTTCGGGCGGGAGCTGTTTGCCCTCATCATCCATCGCCTCCAAAAATAGTGTGAAAAATAAATAAGCACTGCGTGCCCCTTGCGGATGACTGAGATAGCGTGGCAGGTTTTTCAATACAAAACTGCGTAATTCTGGTAAAACTAAACGCCAATTGCGATAGGGGTGATGTAACTCATATAATAGCTTGTTAAGCATTTTGAGTATGCCACCATAAGAACTGACGGGTTCTCGCAGAATAAAAAACGTCGGATCGATTTCGACTCCTTTAACTGCGGTTTCTTCTAGGTTCGCCTTTAGGGCAGTGGATGATTCAAGCCCTGTTGAACTGGGCGGTTTTTTCCTGACTTGCATTATTGTATCCTTTAAATAGGTTATTTTTTTAATCTGTCAAAGTGTCGAAGGAGAGACGAAGAGTGCCATGAAAGCTCCTACATTGGTTACCTTGAACTGAACTACGCCTTTACTTATGTCATTTTTCAGTATAACAGATATAATCCAATAAATAATCCCTTAAACAATCCCTTCATCGAAATCTCATCATCAACGTTGATATCGTTTCGCTCGTGTTTTTATAAAAAAAAGCCCCAAGTCAAATGACTTGAGGCTTTAGGTTGGTTTGGCGAAGGGGGGGGTTGAGGTTTTACCATTTTGCTTGTCAGTTATTGCCGTTGCACCGTCTTTTTGATGCAACGCCCTACCTGGCTTGTTTTCGTATTTTATTGTATTATAATTGATTATGCGAATTAAGAGTTAAATAGGAGTCCAAATCACAAAGCTGAAGCGTTG
>JAGLHR010000493.1 GCA_023143415.1 Thiomargarita sp.
TTTCCACTTCGTTCCTACCCACCCTACATTACTGCTAATCTGTCGTCAATATAATACACTCAATTTTCATTTGGAGCAAATTTGGTTTATAGAAATCCTGAGTACAACGGATTGACGGAATAATTTTAAAAAACGTTCCACGAGAATTGATGACGAGGATAACGTTTTTTTCAAAAAACTTTCTCCTCCTGGCTGTCATTATTCAACTAAAGTGTCATATATCGACGAATAATTGCACTTTTTACAGAATATGCGTTATCATAAACCTTTAATCTTTTGGTTCACTTTTTATGGAGATATGATGAAAAATCGCTTTATTTTTAAATCTATACTGGTTGTATGCTTATATTTACCCATTCAAGCGTGGAGTTATCCCTACAGCGAGATTTATGTTTTTGGAGATAGTCTTTCTGACACGGGGCGACTTTTTGAAGCCATTGGGGTGCCACCAACGCCTTATTTTGAGGGTCGTTCGAGTAATGGTCCACTTTGGGTAGAGCATCTTGCAAATGCTTTGGATTTAAGCTATAACCCAAAAACAAACTTTGCCTGGGCAGGTTCCACCACAGGTACGGCTAATGTTTGGAGCGAAAAAGCACAAGATGCTGAACTATCAGGGCTAGAACAGCAAGTGGACTCGTATATCGCAGAAACGGTCGTTGATCCCAATGCCTTATATGTCGTTTGGGCAGGCAGCAATGATTTCCTCGGTGATATGAGCAATCCTCAAGAAACCATCACCACCGCCGTTACCAATCTGGTGACTGCGGTAGGAAAGTTACGCCAACATGGTGTTCAGCACCTATTGGTGATTAACCTGCCCGATATGGGTAAAACACCCAGAGGTTTGGCAAGCGGCAATAGTGCGGCAATGACGGGATTAACGATGGCCTTCAATCAAGCACTGGCAAAAAATCTCCAACCCTTCAACGTCATACAAGCCGATATGCCAACTGGCTTAGAAATGATGATTGATCCCGAAACCCATCTTGATCCTAATACCTTTAGCCTTAGTAACTTCACAGACGCTTGCCTTGATAGAGAAGCAGAAACGATCTGTGATGCGCCATCTCACTATTTCTACTGGGATGATATTCATCCCACGACTGCTGGTCATCAAGTCATCGCGTTGATAGTTTATAGTGCTGTCGCCGAACAGGTTTATATGGATTACACGCCCTCTGACGTTATGGCACAACCGATTCTTCGTCTTCCCGTTGTTGAAGTGATCAGTCAGGGTAGCAAAGAATTCGTCCTTGATGCAGAAATGGTTCGTGATTCAGATAAAACCAAATTTGGCTTTGTTATCACGGGAACTGGCTTACAAACCACGAAATTCCAGGGCATTATCACTTTTCCCCCTGATCACGAATACCCGACGTTTGAAGAATCGACTGGTGTATTACATTTGCCCGCCGTTCATCACATTCAGCAGGAAATAGTCGCTTGTGTCACTTCACCCTGCGATCCCGTCTTGAATTTTGTCGCCAAATATACGGCAGATTTAAATTTCGTGTCGGAAACGCTTATCAATCCCTTTAAAGCCCCCTCATTTGTGTTGACTAAAACGACTCATTTGGAATAAGTTGGAAAATGGTGGGTTTCCACTTC
>JAGLHR010000494.1 GCA_023143415.1 Thiomargarita sp.
AAAAACTTTAGGCTGAAATATTCTTATTCCGACTGACGAAAATCTTCTGATGTAGGGGCAATCCCTTGTGGTTGCCCTGAGTAGTTACAATAATTCACCATTAATACTCACCATTAGAAAGGAAAAAATATGGGATTTTTAGCAGGCAAACGTGCCTTGATTGTCGGATTAGCAAGTAATCGTTCCATTGCTTGGGGCATTGCGCAAGCCATGCACCGTGAAGGCGCAGAATTAGCTTTCACCTATCAAAATGATAAGCTCCAAAGCAGGGTAGTAAAAATGGCAGCCGATTGTGACTCCAATATCACCCTGCCCTGTGATGTCAGTAGCGATGAACAAATTCAAGCCGTTTTTGATGATTTGAAAAAATCTTGGGATGGCTTGGATATTATTATTCATTCTGTGGCTTTCGCGCCACGAGAAGAGTTAGAAGGGGCGTATTTAGAAAACGCCACCCGTGAAGGGTTTAAAACGGCTCACGATATCAGTTCTTACAGCTTTTCCGCCTTAGCAAAGGCAGGGCGTAGTATGATGCAAGGACGCAATGGCGCAATGTTAGCTTTAACCTATCTCGGTGCAGAACGGGCTATGCCTAATTACAATGTGATGGGATTGGCTAAAGCCAGTTTGGAAGCCAATGTACGTTACATGGCGTATAGTTTAGGTCCTGAAGGCATTCGTGTTAATGGTATTTCTGCCGGACCAATACGCACCCTGGCGGCTTCTGGCATTGCCAATTTTAGGAGCATGTTAGATAGTTTTGAAAAGAACGCGCCTTTGCGACGCAATGTGAAAACGGAAGAAGTGGGGAATGTTGCCGCTTTTCTCTGCTCTGATTTAGCCTCCGCAATCACTGGCGAAATCACCTATGTTGATTGTGGGTATAATATTATTGGTATGACAACGGTTTAGTCTAAAACTGAAGTTTTAGTGCATGAAATAAAATCGTTTCGAGGTTTCCGTTTTTTGAAGCGGAAACCTCGAAAACTAAACCTGACAGGTTTTAGAAACCTGTCAGGTTTTCTTAATAAATACAAAGGATTGATTATAATAAAGGATACGCTGTATTTTATTAACTCTTTGATTTATCTTGTAAACAGGAAAATATAATTAATGGCAATTAATCCACAGAAAAGGCAAAAACAACTTGCCAAGAAAAAAGCAAAACGTAAAGCCTCTGTTACGGCTAAAAAAATGACCTTCCTCGGTAATCTTTTATCCCACTCGGTGATTGAAAATGCGCCTATACATGAATGTTTTGCTCCTGACGAATTGTTTAGCAATGGAATTGGCACAGTCGTTATCTCAAGAAAAATGCCTAATGGTAAGATCGGAATAGGTTTCTTTCTGTTGGATATTTTTTGTTTAGGGGTAAAAAATGCTGACTTTCAAGAGCTTTCGCCCCCTGATTACCAACAATTATGCGATGATATTGAGCGAAACGAAAACCTGCAACCGAGTTCCCCTGCCTATGCCAGAAAATTGGTTGAAGAATGTGCGGATTATGCCAAAAGCATTGGAATGGAAGCGCACTCTGATTACAAAAAAGCGAAAAAGATTTTTGGTAATATCAACAGTGAAGACTGTTCCGAAGAATTTGTATTTGGCAAGGATGGCAAACCTTTTTATATGAATGGCCCTTATGATACGCCGGAAAAAATCAGAAAAACCATAAACAAGCTCACCAAAATCTGTGGTTCAGATGGATTTCATTATCTGATGACAGACGAATCTTTTGATGATGAAGAAAATGATCCTCGAATGCTTTAGCTTTGGTATAGTAAGGAACGTTTCGAGTCGAGGCTAAAGTTTTTTATTCAAAAAAACTTTAGCCTCGAATAGTCTGCTAAAGCAGACTATCTGAATTAGCTGAACCTGCTTTAGCTGTTAGCCTTGAAATTGATTTCAAGGCTAACCGCTGAGTAGTTACCAATTATCTTTGTACAGGACATTTTTTTATAAGTCTTCGAAGTTCAAGTTGGTAAAAAAACTTGAACCTCGAATTGATTTTTCGTTTCGAGGCTAAAGTTTTTTTAAAGAAAAAACGTATCCTATCTAAATTCGGTGGTCAAGTTTGATTTATCTGTAGCAACCAAATATCATTCCTCTATGCTAGCTTCCATGATAAAATAGACAGGCAGGAGTAAACCTAGCAGTTATTATGCCTTTTTATAGGGTACAAAAATTATCAGAGCAAAATCATCAGCTACGGGCCACATGGTAATGCCGAATTTTCAGTGTTGTTTTTTTGTCGTACTTGCTCGGCAAGGGAAGGTTGCTTATTTGCTCCGCTTACTCTGTCATGAATATATTCATAAACTCTGACCCCCAATTTTTTGGCCGTTTGAGTTATAGTCAAGAAAGTGTCTTTTACCTTTGTACCAGCTTCCGACTTGGTTTGTAAGCTGACATCACGGCTACGTGCTTGACTGCGAGCGGCTAATTCCGCTGCATTATTATGTAGGGGAAGTTCAGGATAGCGTAGCACAAGCAATAGCTCATCTTTTTTAGCTAAAGTTTTGCCAATTCTGTCATCAAGCGCTGCATAACCCGTTTCAATTGAGAAAATACGGTCAAACTCCAACCGTAATAGCGAAGCGTTATCTGGGGTTGGTTTTTTCTTATATTCAAAAAGTTCGGCGTAATAATCCCAATATTGTCCACGAAATTCTTTTAATTTTTCATGGAATTGGGGAACGACTGGCTTTAGCTTTTTATAATGCCGTCCATCATGTACCCAACACAATCCTTGTTCTTCTGTCAATAATTTGAATTGCGGAGCATCATCGCTTAATAAGCAAGATACTATTGGGTAATCTGTTTGTTTATGGTAGGCTGCTATAGCACAAGCATCTAATATTCTTACACGTTGTTGTGGGCCTGGCTTTATGACATCAAACAGTTCATTAATATTTTTTTCGTCATAGATTTTATCTTTTTCTAAAGTTTTTAAAACCATCCCAATAAGCTTTTCGGAAACCTTCATCTGCCTGAGTAGTTCCAAAGCTTCTTGATTATATAAAAAACAGCGTGGAGCAAAGTTTGTGAGGACATCTATGATTGACAATCTATCTTTTTTTGCCGTTGTAAAGTATGCACTATAGTTGTCATTGCAGACGATTTGGACATAATGATTAACTCCATTCACTTTACCACCAGTATCATCTATTTGTTGGTAGCTACCGCTTTCCAATCCAGCACGGTAAATTTCATCCTTTTCATAGTGAAATATCTCTTGTTTATCTGTCCATAACGATGAGATATAGGATTGGGATATTTCAACGCCGAAATTTTCAAGGAAATCTTTTATTTTAGGCTCGGACATGTTACATTCCGATTTCAATACGGGTATCAGTGTACGTATGCCAGGACCAAATTCTCCCTTTCCTTTTACCTCTACTGGTAATTGTCCGTAATAATATTTTTTCTGGGATGGAGAATAGTATACTTCACGACGATATTTGACATTTTCTGTCTTTATTATAATGTCCTGTACGACTTCATCTTTATAGCCTTTGAATATCGCATCTTCAGGTAGTTTTTCTTTATCTACAGAGCATATATCGCAACGATCTATTTTTATTTTTGATTTCTTTGGCTTGCGGTTTCGTGGTTCATTTTTACCTTTGGATTTTCTACCTTCAGCTTCTTTACGCTCTTCTTCAGATGAGATATCCCCGTCCTTTTTTTCAGTAAAAAAAGGCTGGCCTTGTTCTCCTTTGAGACGGTTAATTTCATCATTTTGTTGCTGAATGATTTCTGTCAGCTTAGCATTTTCAGAGGCGAGCGACTCTACAAGGTTTAGTAATCTGTCTATTACCACCTCTTTGCCATTTTTTATCTCGTTGTTTATCTCTTGTAGGATTATTCCTACCTGTGTTTGATTCATGCTATTATAATATCAAATATCTACTCTTCGTCAAGTTTTTTTTGGGTTCGTTACCACCGAATTTTGATAGGATAC
>JAGLHR010000495.1 GCA_023143415.1 Thiomargarita sp.
CGCTCTACCCACCCTACATAACGACCACAAAATTTTAATAAGATACCAAAAAACTTCCAAAGCTGAAGCGTTCTACACCATTAATCATTATTTTTTATGAACAAAAAAATCGAACAATTCCAACGTTGGGTAATTAAAATAGGAAGTGCATTACTGACGGATGAAGGGCGCGGATTAGATAAAACCGCTATTAAAAACTGGGTAGCACAAATGGCAGCCCTACATCAACGCAATATCGAATTAGTGCTAGTTTCCTCTGGTGCCGTTGCTGAAGGTATGACACGCTTAAAATGGACACAACGCCCAACCGCTTTATATCAATTACAGGCGGCAGCGGCTGTTGGGCAAATGGGAATGGTACAAACTTATGAATCGTTTTTCCATGAACATGCTTTGCATACCGCCCAAGTGTTATTAACCCATGATGATTTAGCGAATCGCCAACGTTATCTCAATGCGCGCAGTACATTACGCACCCTTCTCCGTTTAAATGTTGTGCCAGTTATTAATGAAAATGATACCGTCACAACTGAAGAAATTCGCTTTGGTGACAATGACACGCTGGCAGGTTTAGTGGCTAACCTGATAGAAGCTGATGTTTTAGTGATACTCACGGATCAAGAAGGATTGTATGAATGTGATCCGCGCATCGATCCAACAGCCACTTTGATTCAAAAAGGGTATGCCGGTGATGCCCGTTTATTTGCGATGGCAGGTGAAACCGGTGGTACATTAGGGCGGGGCGGCATGTTGACTAAACTTCGTGCCGCGAAATTAGCCGCACGTTCCGGCACGGCAACACGAATTGCATCAGGCAAAGTGCCAGACGTATTATTACGGATTGCCGAGAATGAGCAAATAGGAACGTTATTATTACCCGCCAAAGCACCACTCGCTGCACGTAAACAATGGCTCGCTTCACATCTTAACATGCGTGGAAAATTATATTTAGATGAAGGGGCTGTTAACGTATTGCGCAATGCCGGTAAGAGTTTATTACCCATCGGTGTAACTCATGTTGAAGGGCAATTTGAACGGGGTGAAATGGTTGCCTGTCTGAGTCAGGATGGTGAAGAAGTCGCGTATGGTTTAGTCAACTACAATACAGAGGAAACGCAGAAAATTTTGGGCTATCCGAGTGATAAAATTGAAAAAATATTGGGTTATGTGGATGAGCAGGCGTTGGTTCATCGGGATAATTTAGTTTTATTGTAAAGACATTTTAGAGATGCGAATTAAGAGTTAAAATAGGAGTTCGAGGTTTTAGTTTTTTTTTCAAAAAAACTAAAACCTCGAAAACGCTTCAGCTTTGGGCGGACTGACAAAGCTAAAGCGTTGTACTCCGATAGCAACAAAGCTAAAGCGTTGTACTCCATTTCAAAAAAAATTCAACTTCAAAAAAAATTCAACTCTTAATTCGCATTCGATGTTTTAGTCTTGTGAAAAAAACTAAAACCTCAAAAACCATTCACCATTGAGAACCATTCATCATTCACCATTATTAATGTTCAATTTGGATAATTCCAAGTGCATTTTTAACCGTGCAATCAATTCGTTTTTTGAAATGGGTTTAGCCAGATAGTCATTTGCTCCAGAATCTAAGCCTTCTACCAAATCTGGAGTTTGATTTTTAGCAGTCAACATAAGAATCGGTAATTCATTGAGCGGAAAGCGTTTACGGAGTTTACGGCAGACTTCATAGCCCGTCATATTAGGCATTATCACATCAAGCAATATCAGATCGGGTTTATAGCCGGTTTCTATCTTGGCAAGTGCTTCTATCCCATTGGTTGCGCAAGTGACAGCGTAGTTTTGTAATGTCAAATGGTTAATAAGTACCTGAAGATTGACAATTTCATCATCAACAATTAAGATTTTGAAAGCCCCCTTTTTTAGGATTTGACTATCGCGATTGATTTCAGGTGACAATTTTTCAATGATTAATGATTTATGACGGAGCGATGATTGTTCTTCTAACGCAGATTCTTTTTCTAATTCTAACGCGGGTTTTTTAGCGATTGGTAAAGTAAAGGTAAAGCGTGAGCCAACATTGATTTCTGAGGCGACTGTAATTTCACCGCCATGTAATTCCACTAACTTTTTAGTCACTGCTAATCCTAAGCCTGTGCCGCCATAAACTCGCGCTGTCGAACCATCCCCTTGTTCAAAAGATTCAAATGTCGTATTTAATTTTTCTTCAGAAATGCCAATGCCTGTATCAAAGATGCTGGTGGCAATAAAATTGGTTTGGATTTCGGTAGAAATTTCTATGCGACCACTTTCTGTAAATTTTATTGCATTATTAATAATATTGTGCAGAATCTGTTGTAGGCGATTTTCATCTGCGTAAACAGGTGGTAAATCATGGGAAATGGTGTTGACAAATTTTAAGTCTTTTTTTCCAAGTAATGGTTTACTCAGCATAAATACGACTTCAACAATTTCTCGCATCCCGACAGCTTTGCGTTGCAAGTCAATATTTTTATGTCTCAGTTTGGAGAAGTCGAGAATATTATTCACGAGATTAGCCAAACGTCGCCCACTGACAACAATCAGGACGAGATTTTTACGAGTTTTTTCAGGTAGGGAACCAGTTGCGCCATCAATCAGGGAGTCTGCTATGCCAATAATACCATTAAGGGGGGTACGCAGTTCATGGGAGGTATTAGCCAGAAATTCATTTTTAAGTTTATCTAGGCGTTGTAATTCGGTATTTTGGTCTTCAAGGGCTTTAAAAGAGGCTTTTAACTGTTTTGCCATACTGTTAAATGAATTGGCCAGTTCTCCCAATTCATCGGAACGCCCTACAGGTAAAGTCTGATTCCATTCGCCGCTTGAGAGTTTCTTGGCGGCTTCATTTAGACCAAGAATGGGTTGAACAATCCATTTAGAAGTGAAAATACCAATCAGCGTGGCTAATATGAGTGCTATCAATGTTAAAGCCAGCGTATTGTAAGTATTTTCGTGGATTCTTTCTAAAAAATACGCTTCAGGTACAACGACAATAATGAGCCAATCTAAATTAAACTTATTTTTGAAGGGAGAAACATGAACAAGTTGTCGCTGACCTTGAAATGAGAAATGGGTTTGTTCGTTGCGAAGAATATGTGCAAAGTCACCATAGTGATGACTCAAGTATTTGGCGGTTGCTTGAATCAATTTGTCTTCAACATCGAAGGCTTTAAGTCGCTGTTTGTTTTTATCAAACGAGGGGTAGGGAAATGAACCGCCAACCAATAGCCCTGAACGTTCTACAATAAAGGTTTTTGCTGAAGCATCCATTAAATTACGCAAGAAGTCGCTAATTCGAGTTAAGGTAAAATCAGAGCCTAAAACGCCCTGCAATTGCCCTTTTTCATTTTTATAAGGATAGACGAAGCTCATACCTAATTGTTCTGTGCCTTTAGAGCCAATAAATTGGTAAATATCTGTCCATACTGGTTTACCGGCTTTTTCCGCTTTTTGATACCAAGGGCGAAGACGTGGATCATATTTAGTTGCTTCTAATTTTTTAGTGACAATACCTTCTTCATTTAAACGATTATCTAGCATAAAACCGCCGGTGTCATTATCTTTAAGATTGTAAGCGAAATTACCGTCATCTAATCTTTGTAATGCGATATAATCTCCCTCTTTGTTACCACAATAAATATAACTGAGTTCATCAAAAACTTTGCTCTGTTTAAAGAGGTAGGGCAACCAATTCCGTAACTGTGTTAAATCCAATTGTCCATTAGAAATGGCGTTGGCATTGATATTAACCACAAGAGAGGGTATCTCAAGATAAGTATTGATGTATTGTTCAATGCGAGAGGTGATTTCACTATGTAATTGATTAGCGAGATCGTTAATAGCTTCTTGCCCGTTACGAAATGAAAGATAACCTGTTAATCCCACAGCCAAGATAATTTGGATCATAAATGGTACAATCAGGATTACTCGAATATGAGCGACTTTTCCAGAAATTTTTGAAACGAAGCGGTTGATTGATTTCATTGGTTGATAATATTTTAATTAAACCTGACCGGTTTTTGAAACCGGTCAGATTTTTCGCTGACAACTGATAATTGAAAATTAAGGTTGATGTTTTTTATCTGTAGATTCTTGATTATCAGCTATTAAACGGGCAGCACGACGTTTTCGCAATTCGACTAGAGTTAATACTGGACCTGAAATCGCATAGATCAAAAAGCAAAAAAATAAAATCTGGGGTGGATCAATTGATACAAGTACAAATACCATAACCACAATCAGCACGGTGAAAAATGGCACTCGCCCTTTGAAGTCTAAATCTTTAAAACTATGGTAGCGAAATGTGCTAACCATTAAAAACCCCATAGATATTGTGATAATCCATGCAGGTAAAGTTAAAGTGGAACCTTCTATTTGATAATCTGTACATAACCAAACAAAACTGGCCATCACTGCCGCTGCTGCGGGACTGGGTAATCCTTGAAAATGGGCTTTGTCAACTTTGCCCACTTGAGTATTAAAACGTGCTAAACGGAGCGCAGTGGCTGCGGTATAAATAAAAGCGGCTAACCAACCGAGTTTGCCAAATAAATTAGATATGTCAGCTAAAGAGGATAATGACCATTTATACATGAGCAAGGCAGGGGCAAGTCCAAAACAGACGAGATCAGAAAGACTATCATATTCTGCCCCAAAGGCACTTTGGGTATTGGTCATGCGAGCAACGCGCCCGTCAAGTCCATCAAGTATCATACCAATAAAAATGGCTATTGCTGCCGCTTCAAAATGTTCATTGATTGCCGCAACTATGGCATAAAAACCGGCAAATAGGGCTGCGGTGGTAAATAAGTTGGGTAATAGATAAATGCCTTTACGTCTTGGTTTTTCCTGTATGTCTATTTCGTTAGTCATAATTAGACTCTATTTATACTGCTAACGGTTGAGTTTTAGAACTGACAGATTTTAGAAACCTGTCGAGCCTAAAGTTTTTTTAAAGAAAAAACTTTAGGCTCGACAGTTGTTATAATTAATAATTAATAATTAATAATTAATAATTAATTATTTCCCAAAGTTTAATTTTTCGTTTTATCAACTAACTTATTTGCCTTAATCCAAGGCATCATATCACGTAACTTTGTACCCACTTGTTCTAATTGATGTTCACGCGCAATGCGGCGTTTCGCTTTGAACGTGGCTTTGCCCGTTTGATTTTCCATAATAAATTCACGCGCAAATTCGCCCGTTTGAATTTCCTTGAGAATTTTACGCATTTCGGCTTTGGTTTGCTCGGTAATAATGCGCGGCCCTCGTGTCAGATCACCATATTCTGCGGTGTTGGAAATGGAGTAACGCATATTGGCAATACCGCCCTCATACATTAGATCAACTATCAGTTTGAGTTCGTGCAAACATTCAAAGTAAGCCATTTCTGGCGCGTAGCCTGCCTCTACCAGCGTTTCAAATCCGGCTTGTGTCAGTGCAGTTAAGCCGCCACAGAGTATTGCTTGTTCACCAAATAAATCGGTCTCCGTTTCTTCACGGAAATTGGTTTCAATAACCCCCGCACGTCCACCACCATTGGCAGAGGCATAGGATAGCGCAATCTCTCTCGCTTGCCCAGAAGCGTCATGATACACTGCAATCAAAGAAGGTACGCCCCCCCCTTGTGTATAAGTAGAACGTACTAAATGTCCAGGCCCTTTTGGCGCAATCATAATGACATCCAAGTCTTCACGAGGTTCAATTTGTTCAAAATGAATATTAAACCCGTGCGCGAAAGCCAATGCCGAACCCTTTTTAATGTTGGGGGCAATACTCTCGCGGTAAAGTTGCGCTTGATGTTCATCAGGGGCTAATACCATCACTAAATCTGCCCAAGCAACAGCTTCTTCAATAGACTTGCTCTGTAACCCCGCTGCTTTTACCTTCGACTCAGATGTAGAGCCGTTCTGTAATCCAACAACGACTTCTACCCCTGACTCATGCAGATTATTAGCATGAGCATGACCTTGCGAACCATAACCAATGATAGCAACCTTTTTGCTTTGGATAATGGATAAGTCAGCATCTTTATCGTAATAAATGTTCATTTAAACGGTTATCTCCTGTTTTTACTAAATGAGCCTCTTACTCATCAAGTTTTCTCGTTTTCGAG
>JAGLHR010000496.1 GCA_023143415.1 Thiomargarita sp.
AACCTCGAATGCAGCCTACAACAATATTCTTATTAATACAGACGAAAATCTTCTGATGTAGGGGCAATCCCTTGTGGTTGCCCTGAGTAGTTACTAAAAAAACAGGGTTCGAGGCTAAGAGTTTTTTTTTCAAAAAAACTTTCGCCTCGAAAGGGTTTTTCAAAAGATTCCTCGAAAGGGGAAATGTTTATAAGGAGTCACAAAATGGTAACCTTTGAAGAATTTTCAAAAATAGCCGAACTGATTGAAAAAAACAAACAAACCTCTTCAGAAAAAGTGGTGTGTGAATATGGAGATTGGTTCTCTACAGATGGAGAAAATTTCTCAAAAGTGGATGAAGACAGCAATGCTTTTGAAGTGAACGACCATTGTCAACTGCGTTATTTGGGAAAAGGTTTACAAGGATTTGGTATTTTCAAAGATGATCCAACTTGGGTTCCATTATTTGATGATATCGAACAAAGACGAAATGCTAAAGTTATGGAGTAACAGTTTATGTGGCTTTTGGATTTTAATATACTGAGATATTATTTTGGAGAAAAGCACCCAGTTCTTCATTTACATTTAAAAAAAATATCTCGTGATGAAATTGTGCTTCCATCAGTGGTGCTGGCAGAGGTATTACGTGGGCGTTGTGACTTTGCCCTCAAAGCCGCACCTTCTCAACTGCCTTTAGCACACCAACAACTCTTACAAACCAAAAAACTGTTGTCCCAATTTAAAGTGATCCAATTTGACGAGAAATGTGCTGAAATACTAGAAGCACTTCAACGCAAACACAAAACGCATAAACGTTATGCTGATATGATGATAGCTGCTATAGCTAAAGCAGAACATCACATCGTTGTGACTCGTAATGTCAAACATTTTGAACTACTACTCCCAAAAAGCCAGATTGCTAACTGGATTGATGATAAACCGACATAATTCAGAATTTTTTTTCTCGTTCCCTTTGAGGCTAAAGTTTTTTTAAAGAAAAAACTTTAGCTTCAAACTGAGTTTGGGAACGAGGAACAGACTATCATTAAAGGTGACTATGCGTATTCCTAAACAGAGAGAGCTAACCCATCCAGGAGAAATGTTGTTAGAGGAGTTTTTAATCCCAATGGAAATGAGCCAGGAAGACTTAGCTATTGCCATTCGTATGCCGTACCCAATAATTAACGACTTGATTAATAAAAAAAGAGAAATAACGCCAAGTATAGCGTTTCGCAAAATTTTTCGGATTGTCAGAAGACTTCTGGATAAATTTGCAATTGAGATGGGATTTATACAATGCCAAAAGATCGGAAGAAGTCGAGTTACAATTAATTAAACCATTCCGGTTCCAAAAATGACCGACTTGTCATCCAAAAGCCCTTGTTGTTTCTGGAATAAGGGCTTGATTTAAAAATATTAGTCAGGTAGGAAAGGCATCCATCTTGTCGTGCAACGCCTTATGGTTGACATTTTGTGCATCAATAACAATACATTTTGCCTGCCCCTTTTTAATTGGCGAGAAGCGGCTAAATTCTATGAAAAGTATAAATGTTTTAAAAAACAATAATTTACATTTATTTACTTTTTTTCATTCATCATTTCGAGGTTTTCGTTTTTTTTCAAAAAACTCAAACCTCGAAAACCATTCCACCGCTCTACCCACCTACGCTGATTAAAAAATATGCAAGTGACTATTGATATACCTGAAGGCTATTTTATTCATCATGATAGAAATCTTATTGCACAAAAAGTTAAGCTTTACACTGCTTTGCTCATGTTTCAATCAAAGCAATTATCGCGTGGAGCGGCTTGTGAATTTGCTGGTGTAAATCTTTATACCTTTATGGAGGCTTGTCAAAAACACCAAATATCTATAATGAATTATCCTACGGGAGAGATTGAAGCAGATTTAGAAAAAATCAATAGGCGTAAATTCCAATGATAATAGCTGATAGTTCCGCACTGGTTGCGTTATCAAGCTGCCAAAGTTTATGGGTACTAAATAAGCTCTTTGATGAAATTAAAATACCTACTGCTGTTTTCAATGAAATTATCATACCAGATAAACCACAAGCTCATGCTTTGCGTATTTATCTTGAAGATAAAATCGTTTCTGTGGACTTAAAAGCTTATGAAATCAAAAAGAAGGCTGGACTTGGGCGTGGTGAGTTAGAAGCGATTGCATTGTATATGCACTTATCTGCTGACTTATTGTTGGTTGATGATGCGAAAGTCAGAAAAGCGGCACAATTTAATAAAATTGATGTGATAGGTAGTTTGGGCATATTGCTGCTGGCTAAACAGCATAATCTGCTTGATGAAATTAAGCCATTGATAAAACTATTAAGGTCTTCTGGGATTTATATCAGTGAATCACTAATCAACCATGTACTTGTTTTAGCAGGTGAAAATTAAGAAAATATGCTTCTTAATTTTAACAGATTATTTCTCGTTCCTAAATTCCGTTTGGGAATGCATTCCGTGACGTTCTGCATTACTAAAAACTCTGTTTATCCTAATTCATAAATTAGACGACGCAGAGCGTCGATGAAGGCATTCCCAAACAGAATTTGGGAACGAGAAAAAATTACCTGTCCTATTACTTGCTATCATTATCAGAAAACGTGTCCCCTATTTTTTCTTTTTTTTTCAAAACTCGGATTTCTAAGCTCGAAACCCTGTTTTGTTTAGGTTTTTTATTCTTAAAATTTAATGGTGAAAATTCTAATTCAGACGATAAGAGCAGAAATCTTGGCATGGAATTGAGGCTCTAAACTGGCAAACTCCTTAGCAATATTAAGCTGCATATTAGCATTGGCTATTTCCATCAGAGAAGGTTCAATCGGTTTGCGTTGCCCTTGTTCAAACCATTGTAAAACTTTCGCCAAATGCCAAACCGCAAATTTTCCTTCATGAATGGGCTCGGGGAAAGTCAGGCTGTGTATTAGCTTTCTTATATTCTGACGAGAAAACCCGAGTAGTTCAGCTATATCAGAAAGACCCACCAAATCAGGCGTTGCTTCAACAAGCCTCGCATCTGGTATGACGCTCTTTATCTCTTTTATGGCAGTGAGTATCGCTTCAGAAGCATCCTTAGCTTCCCGACAAAACTGAAAAGCGATTCTCCCTTTTTTGCCTATTCCAATGAGAGCGTCATCACAGCCAGCCTGGCCTAATAATTCGACATAATCTTCCGCTTCTGTATTGAGATTAGAGAAAGCAAATTTAAGTGTAAAATCAAACTCTTTCATAACTGACACCTCAGAATTTTTTTATAGCCGTACAATTGTTAACAACTCTCCGAATTTGTTTAGCATGGTTTGTCGCGTTTTTAGGTGTACTCCATATACTCGAAATACAGAAATCGCCGCAACGACAAGTTTTATCATTGAATGGGCAATAAATTTTACCCCAAGCATGGCTTCCCCCAACTTCAACTCTCCAGCCTTGCCCTTCGGCATAAGCTAAAGCATTTTCGATTTCTTTATTAACATGTTTTTTTCGTGCCATATAGATAATCCTGTCAATTGTGATTCAGACTATTGACGCGGCAGGGTGCAAGGGCAGTTTATGCAAATAATAGCAAATAATAGCAAATAGGGGACAGACCTAGGCTGTCGAAATCCACCTCCTAATTTACATTACAGTTCCCCACTTTTTTGATTTTCATCTTGACTAAAAAATGC
>JAGLHR010000497.1 GCA_023143415.1 Thiomargarita sp.
GGTGGGTTTCCACTTCGTTCCTACCCACCATACTTTACTCATTATTTATGATGATGAAAAATGGTGGGTTTCCACTTCGTTCCTACCCACCCTACGCTTCAATTTGTAGGGTGGGCAAAGTCCTTTTATTGCCCACCTTCCTCATTAAAACTTTGGCGAATCAAGAAATCCGATTTTTTCAAAAAATCGGATTTCTAAACTCGTGTAGGCACTCGACGCAGAGCGTCGAAGAAGGCGTTCCCAAACAGAGTTTGGGAACGAGAGATGTCTAGCATGTTCTAATGCCACGCAACCCCTTGTTTCTGTGTTGCTTTTGCATTAAACGGGTCACGCCCCGGACTGGCCACACATAGTACGGGAACGAATCGAAGATGTAGCTCACGTCGCCGTCGTCGATGGCCACGTACCAAGCGTAGGACGGTACCATCTGTTCACGAAGGTAGCATACGACCAGTAGTTGAACAGCTGCACGCCCGAGAACGGGTCACCTTCTGTCCACTGACCGGTACCCTCTGCATTAGAAAGTGCAGGAGTACTATAGCTTTTATCTACCATCGCTTTCCACTGACCGGTAGTCGGTAAACGCCACACACCCGATG
Organism: Thiomargarita sp.; assembly: GCA_023143415.1. GTDB lineage: Bacteria > Pseudomonadota > Gammaproteobacteria > Beggiatoales > Beggiatoaceae > QNES01. The sequence continues at coordinate 600 of JAGLHR010000497.1, forward strand.
TCGAACCATCACTCAAACCACATTGTCCATTCGCCAAATTAGCCGCGCTTTGCATAGCAGTTCCCCAATCCTGTTCTCCAAAACAATTCGCATTCTTTAGCCATATCAATCCACTGCGATTATCTGTAACTGTGCCATTGCAATTATCTGTGTAACGATTCGATGGCAAAGACGGAGGGCAATCTGTGACTATCACATTTGGGATGGCGGAAACCGTTATCGACGCGATACCTTCAACCCCCATCGTATCCATCGCGGTTACCCAATAGCTATATTCGACCCCATTAATCAGTCCATCGTGCATCAACGAAGTCGCAGTCACCGAAAGATTTCCCTCCGAACCATCAGTGGCTTCCCAATAAACGACATAAGAGGCGGCATCCGTCACTGACTCCCAACTGAGTACTACAGAAGTATCGCCTGCCTCTGCAAAAGGATTACTCGGTGCTGGGAGAACTGAGACACAATCAATCACTGGTGTTAGCGGCGGCTCATCACTTAACGTCGTGGACACCAGGCAATATTAGAACGATAGACAGAATCTCCGTCCGCGATGGGATTTTTGCCCTCCTCGACATAAGCCGCATAGAAGGTATAATGCCCACTCAAACCCACTACCACTTCAAAATCCAAAATCTCATGTGCCCCTTTTGTGGCTTCCAATGATTCTCGGAAAAATTGCGGATTTGGACTGAAAGGCGCGAAGGCTAACTCCGTCATAAATAATAAGTTACCACTGGGTAATTGTACCGCCGTCCATAAATCAACGCGGTGAAAACGAGAGGCGGCTTGTAAATTTTCTTGTAACTCCAAAGAGATACATTCACCGACATGATAGGTGGGCTTTAATGGCGAGAACGTGAGTTCAGCCGTTGCGCCCACCGTTTGGGTGAGGCAGAGTAGTAGTAAAAAGACGAGTTTTTTCATCAGATAAATCTTCCTGGTGTATAACCGTTTAAGTTAAAAAAACAGACATTATAGTCTATTATCACGTTTTTAATCAATATACTCAGCGCGAGAACAAATTTTTTTAATGAGGATGGTGGGCAAGAAAAAGACTTTGCCCACCCTACGACTACAACTACTGTTTGAACATCGACAAAAATTTGTTATTATAATTCATTTATGAATGTTTGATAAACCTCAAGAGCAATTGCACATAATGTTTAAAATCTTTAAAGATGGGCTTCGCCCTGTTTATTGGCAAAACGATCAATTACATCTAATCGATCAACGCAAATTGCCAAATGAAGAAACCGTTGTTATATTGGAAAAAGCCCCTGATGTTGCTGTGGCTATTAAAAATATGGTTGTGCGCGGCGCACCTGCGATTGGTATTACCGCGGCTTATGGTGTCGTATTAGCGGCGAAAGCCGCTTATGCTGCTTCTCACGATAATTGGGAAACGGTTATCGAAACAGAAATGCAGCAATTAGCTGAAGCACGCCCAACGGCTGTTAATTTAGCGTGGGCTTTGGAACGCATGAAGGCTTGTTTTTCTAAAATAACTGGCAATCCGGTTTCTATACTATTGGAGGAAGCAAAGCGTATTCACCAGGAAGATATTGATGCGAATCACCGGATGGGTGATTTAGGTGCAGCGTTATTGCCCTCAAACTGTCGTGTTTTGACTCATTGTAATGCGGGGGCATTGGCGACGGGTGGTTATGGTACCGCTTTAGGTGTCATTCGTAGTGCTTATGCGGCGGGCAAAATTAATCAAGTTTATGCCGATGAAACACGCCCTTGGTTGCAGGGCGCACGTTTAACGGCTTATGAATTGTTACAAGATAATATTCCTGTCACGCTGTTAGCCGATAGTGCTGCCGCCGCGTTGATGCAGCAAAAACGAGTGGATTGGATTATCGTCGGTTCGGATAGGATTACAGCGAATGGTGATGTTGCTAATAAAATTGGTACTTATAGCCTGGCTGTTTTAGCCCGTCAACATGGTATTAAGTTGATGGTTGTTGCGCCCATTTCAACCGTTGATATGAATTTGGCTGATGGTAGCCAAATTGTGATCGAGGAACGCGCAACTGATGAAGTGTTGACAATAGGCGGAGATCGTATTGCACCGAGCGGCGCAAAAGCGTGGAATCCTTCTTTTGATGTGACACCCGCTAGTTTGGTGGATGTGATTGTGACGGAAAAAGGTGTTGTAGAGCAACCAACGATGGAAGGTTTGGCTGAGTTATTGTCGCTTTAAAGTAAATTGTACAACGCTTTGGATGGAAAGACAAAGCAAGACAAAGCTAAAGCGTTGTATTCCAAGACAAAGAAAATGTAGGGTGGGTAGAGCGATAGCGAAACCCACCGGCTGAAAATGGTGGGTTTCCACTTCGTTCCTACCCACCCTACATTAATACTGAAGCAGACTAACACAACAACAGAGTTAAGTGGAGTAGTCGGCTTTAGCCGACTTTAGCTTTGAGCCTTGGGATTGATCCCGAGGCGGTGTTTGGTTTATTACAAAAGGCTGGTGCGTCACATCAGTAAAGTAAATTGTACAACGCTTTGGATGGAAAGACAAAGCTAAAGCGTTGTACTCCAATTCCAAAG
>JAGLHR010000498.1 GCA_023143415.1 Thiomargarita sp.
AAGACTTTTTCTGAGCAATTATTTGATTTTGATCTCAATTTGAAAGTGGATCAGTTTTTAAATGAACTGGAAAATAAGCAACATTATCCAGAAATAGAACAAATTTATCTGGTTTATGACTACCTTGATAGAATGGTGGGCGGTGATTTATCCATACGCTCTCAATATGTCAGTGGTTTGATAGAGTTTTGGCAGTCTCGTATTCAAGATCAAAAAAATAAACGCTTATTGGCGAAAGTGTTTTTGCGTGAAGATATTTACAATCAAGAAGTCGATGTTGAAGACAAGTCTAAGATTCGTGAAGGCGTATCGTTATATAAAATTCGTTGGGATGGTGAAAATACTTATCGTTTATTTTTCAAAGTGGCTTATGAGTGTTTACGCCCTTATTTAGAAAAAAACTTTCCCGACATTGTTCAAAGAGTTGAACAAAGCTCAGTTGGCATCATACCTCCTCAAGAAAAAAAATATATCCGCCCGATTATTGAATCTCTAATTGGTGAATACATGGGAGCCACGCCAAAAAAAGGATATACTTTTAATTGGATATCCAAACACCTTTTAGATAGCCAAAGCCAAGTGGCACCACGTTGGATAATTGCGTTATTTGCTGAAGCGGCTAAACTCGCACTTGATGATAATTCATCAAAACCCATTATTCCGCAAAAAATGATTCGGGAGGCTTTACAATCTAAAGTTTCTCAAATTGCGGTTGATGATTTCAAGCTGGAATATAAACAAGAACTCCGTACAAAAAAAGGCACGTTTTTACCAGATAGTTTTAAGAGTCGTTTCAAAACATTTCCTCAATCACAGGAAAAAATGTTGACATTTATTGAATCCCGTGCCGATACAAAGAATACAACACCTGATCACATTCTCTCAAGAATGGAAGAAATTGGTTTATTAGAAAAACGTGAACCGACAAAGAGATATTCAGAAGTACGTTACCAAATACCAGATATTTATTTATATGGTTTAGGCTTGTCTCGGCGCGGTTAATTCAAGTCAGGGTAGCAAAGCGGCGTGATTGGCTTCATGAATATTAACGGTTTGCATATCAATATTCTATTAATTAGTTAGGTAGTTAGGTAGTTAGGTAGTTAGGTAGGGTGGGCAAAGTCTTTTTCTTGCCCACCTTTCTCATTATATTATTTCGTTCCCAACGTCTTCGTTGGGAATGCATTCAGCAAACGAGAAACAATTGTTGTAATTGGAGTTCAACGCTTTAGCTTTGATTCCTAAAAGAAAAAATCACTTTTCAAAGTGCAACAAAGGAAATTAAAAACTAACATGGTAACCCAAAACGAATTAAAGGTTTTTTACGAAACCAGTCTTAAACCCAAGTTGTTATTTTTTGAGGAACAACGCAAACTTCTTCTCAGTAAACGAAGAACACTTTGGAATATCTTCTGGATATTGGTTATATTTGCCATTTTTGTGATGATAAGTGCTTTGATCTTGGTGGATGAGAGAGAACTTGTGAATTTCACGAATTTTAACAATAAAGGGGATTTTCAAACATTCTTGACGATCGTTATAATCATCTATCTGGTAATCATCGCTATAGTCATCAAGAATTTCTATAAGAAAATGAAATCTTCTTATCAGACTCATTTCAAAAAAGCGGTGGTTGCTTCCTTAGTGACATTTATTGATGAAAACTTGAGCTATACTCCCAAAGATAACTCGACTGTTAATAAAGGGTTGTTTAAAAAAGAATTTCAGAATAGCCATTTGTTTAGAGGACAGACAATTTATTCTTTTCGTGGAGAAGATTATGTCGGTGGTATTTTAGGTGGAATAAGCATAAACTTTTCAGAAATTCTTGCAACAGAGCGAGTAGTAACAGGCTACTCTTGCGATGAAGATGGTTATTGTTCTGATGAATATTCTATTCTGAATATTTTTAAGGGACTCTTTTTTGTTTTTGATGTTAATTCGGATTTTGAAGGAGTGACTACGGTTATTATACCCAACACAATTTCATCTTATCGCTTTAAAAAATACTTGCCATTAGTCAAGTTAGCAAAGCCGGCATTGGAAAGTGAATTTGTTGTGTATAGTGATAATCCAATGATAGCCAAATACGTTTTTTCGACGGCGTTTATGCAGCGTCGTTTACTGGCATTGCGTAGTCGGTTAAAAACACCTGTCCAGTTGTCTTTTGTTAATGGCAAACTGTATATGGCAATTCCTGTTTCTGAGGATTTATTTGAACCACCAGTATTTAGTACGGTATTAGATTTTCAGCTCATCCAAACGACTTTTGAATATATGCAGCTCGGTAAAGAAATGGTAGAAGAGTTAATCACTCTTTTAAAACAACCTAATTCCATGAATTTGGAATAATTCATCTACTTCCAATACCTTCGCCAATTAACATACTAAATAATAAGGTTATTATGCCATTTTGGTTAAATTTCAAATACTTACAGTATTCTTGAACCCAATTGATCTGATTTTAAATCTCGTTGATTTTAAAGCGTTTTTTTAATAGTTGAGCTTAATATTCAAGTGTTTGGCGAAGGTATTAACTTCCTGACAGGTTTTAAAAACCTGTCCGCCTTTAATCGGAAATATGACTATGAAATTTATTACTACTGTATTATTTTTATGTTTTGGAGCCATTTTGATTTATTTTTCTCTTGCTTGGTTTTTTGACATCACAGTTCATGATATTGGTAACGTGACTCCAATTCAGGCTGATCACATTGACGAATCCAATGAAGAGAAACTGGTTTATTTAACGGGTGACACGAAAATCGACGATATTTTAACTGACCCTTTATTTGGCGTTATCGTTTCCGATGTCATTAAATTCAAACGGGTTGTGGAAAAATTTGATGGACAAGATAAGGGCTGGTCAAAGACTTCTTCGCGTCTAAACAGTGAAACATTTATGCCAAAAAAGGTTAAATTGGGTGCATTTACTTTATCTTCTGGTCTTATAGATCAGATGCCCCATTTTCAGCACATACCCATGACATTAGAATTATTTGAACAGATTCCGGATAATCTCAGTGTTCAATTGGGTGGTCAATTGCATTTAAACAACGGTAATTACTATGTAGGACAATACCCGGATAATCCTCAATTTGGTGATTTACGGATCCGTTTTTTTGTCGTTCACATTGATGCGGTGAGTATTATTGCTAAACAAGTTGGTTCAAGTTTAGTTTCCTATCAAAAAAATTGGAGGTCGCCTGCTGTTGAACTGTTGAAATCTGGTATAGTCAGTATGGAGGAAATGATAACCGGTCAAAAAAATATTCCGGTAAACTATTTTTCCCAATTTTACAACAGATTACCGTTATATTTGTTAGGAATTTTTACCTTGCATATCGGTATTTATTTAATATTTTGGACCCGGAACAATTGGCTTTCTGCCCTGGTAATAACCGTCAGTCTATTTCTTATCATTATCGCTGGTATTTGGATAAGTTATCTTCCGATGCTGGGTGTCAGCTTGATCGTGATAGCCGTTGGAAACTTGTATTTCTTAAAACCGGCTCATCGGTTGTTGACACCCCTAAACTTTGAGCCACCTGAAGAAGTCACGTTAGTTCAGGAAACGGTTGTTCCTCAGAAAGAGTACTCAATGCCGTTAAGTTAAGGGCAGACACGTTTTTTGGAATCCAAAACTTTAGGTTTTGAAATAGATGCCCAAAGCTGAAGCGTTGGACTCCAAAATATCCGATTATAATTCAGTACATAGGAATTAATACCATGACGCATTATTTTCATAAATCTATCCCGTTGAGTGTTTTAACCTTACTTTTTTTATGGTCATCGTTTGTCCATGCACGGACAGATTGTACACAAGTCACCCAAATTCCCAAAACCGAATGTGAAGCCCTACTCGATCTCCAGCAGCGCACGAATGGGCAGGCTTGGAAAAATAAATGGGGCTGGGGTGAGACAAATGAACCTTGTCATTGGCACAGTCGCAAAAACAGCGCATTTGCGGTTGCCGGAGTTACCTGCGAAGAGGGGCATGTCACCATGCTGCATTTAAATAACAATCGGCTCAATGGTCCAATTCCGCAATCAATAAGTCACTTCAAAAAATTACGCTATCTGTTTCTAGCCAAAAACCGCTTGCATGGTACCATTCCTGATTCTCTAAGCAACTTGAGCCAATTGACAAAGCTCTGGCTGAATGATAATGAACTCAGTGGCACAATTCCGGATTACCTTGGCAATTTGGATCAATTAAAAGAACTCTTGCTGAATAATAACCAATTTGAAGACACAATTTCAGAGGTGATTAACAAATTGAAGCAATTGGATTTTCTCAATTTAGCCCAAAACCAATTCAGTGGACGGTTTCCTAAATCTATGGCAAATTTGAGTAAACTCATCGTAGATGACAAGCACTTGAGTGATTTTATTTGTTTCGTTGTGACCCAAATTCCGCAAGCCGAGTGTAAAGCCTTATTTGAGTTTTATCGCCAAACAAATGGCCCTCTTTGGACAAATAACGCGGGTTGGAATAAGGTCAATACACCCTGCGATTGGCAAGGCATCACATGCAATGATGGGCATGTCACAGGGCTTGAACTGAGCAATAATCAAGTGAGTGGTCCGATTCCAAAATTGATGGGGTATAGTTTAAGTCAGTTGACAAGCCTAAAACTGGATAATAACCAACTGAGCGGCCAGATTCCATCATCTTTAGGTCACTTGACCCAATTGACAATACTTGAGTTGAACAATAACCAACTCAGCGGCGAAATTCCGGTGCCGATTGGCTATTTAAGTCAATTACAACGGCTTGTTTTGAGCAATAACCAACTGAGTGGCTCTATTCCTGCTTCATTTAAGAAGCTTAAATCATTTATCAATCTATCAGGTAATCAGAACCTCAGTGTTTCTATCTGTCCTTTTGTCACACAAATTCCCCAAGCTGAATGTGAAGCCTTACGACACCTGTATCACAGTACGAATGGAGATCATTGGGGAAATAACAATGGCTGGAATTGGACAAATACTCCCTGCGATTGGAATGGAGTTAGTTGCAACGATGGGCATGTCACGCAGCTTTCTCTGGAAGGCAAGCAACTCAGCGGCCAGATTCCAAAGTCGATTGGTAAGTTGAGTCAGTTGGAGAACCTTTATCTAGGTGGCAACCAACTGTCGTGTGATGAGATACCATCGTCATTAACGAGACTCTGGTCAGGCACTAAGGTTCGTTGTGATTAAGAAACAAACCAGGGTAGCTGCGCCAAGCGAAATTCGACAAAGTATTCTCAATCCCACCGCCTGCTGTATCTCGTTCCCAACCTCTGGTTGGGAATGCATTCTGCAACGCTCCGCGTTGCTGCGGGACGCAGAGCGTCCCTGAATGGATTCCCAAACAGAGTTTGGGAACCAGGAAACGTCAAGAAACTTGGTTTCGAGACTTAGAGCGTTTTTCGTTTGGGTGAAATAC
>JAGLHR010000499.1 GCA_023143415.1 Thiomargarita sp.
TTTTCGTCCGTCTTCATAAGAATATTGTTGTAGGGGCAATCCTTTATGGTTGCCCTGAGTAGTTACGTTTTAATTTTAATTCACTTAAGTATTATAGGGGTTTTCCCATATTTTGTTGGTTTTATCGTAGATTAAACCGTATGTCATTTTTATCACGGTATCAAGATCAAGCGCGTCTAATTTTAACTTGAGTTCAAAGGCATTTAAACAGGGTATGATCTCAATAATCATTTTTTTTAGTCTGTTTAAAGCGTTAGGGAGTGTTGTTGAAATAAGCCCGTGCAGACTATTATCACCACTTTTTAAAAGAGATTTATATTGGTTTCCCAATTTGTCACTTTGCATAATTTGTAAGTGAAGTTTGATGCTATTAAAGATAATTTTAATTGCATTCTTTAATTCTTTTAGTTTATGAAGAATATCTAATATAGTAGAAGCGAGAAATAATACTCGCAATTCTTCAGGCATTCTGTTCTCAGCAGGGACATCATTGGCACCATCATCGTCAACACCGGCGATGAGAAATTCGGAAACACCAATTGCGACTAATAATTTGTCATTTAATAATCCAATTAGTTTATCGCTGACATCGTTTATTTCTTCAAAGTTCAATTTAGCAGTGTATCGAGACGGATCCGTTTTTTCTTTTATTAATATCGCTTTGATCTCATCAAGACATGGTTCATCAATACTGGCGGTTAGAGCGTTGCTAATCCCTATGAGAATAGGATCGCTTTCAAAATTATCCTCTTTATCTGGTAATTTAAGGATAGCCTTGATAACAGGAATTAATTCGTTAATTCTGGCTACATTTTTATTGATTTGTTGAAGATGGTTGGTGATTATGAGGGTGTTTTTATAGACTTGAGCCAGTAATTTGAGTTGTAGTGATTGTGGTTGTTTTTGTATAAAGGTTCTTAACCGCTTGTTTTTTCCACCTAATGACTGTATAAGGTGTTTCATCATGTCAATATTCACTTTTTTGTCAATATTAATTTCATAAATACTCCCAGCTGCGGTATTAATAATTTTATCAATACTCAAAAGTTTATTGGATTCTTCATAAACCCGAATATATTTTTTCATTTGCATATATTCACTGACTCTATCTTGTAAACTGTCAGCAATCCTATCAAAGTAACGCTGAAAGTCGGCAAGTGCTTTCTTATTACGTTCTTTTCCTTTATTTTCTTTCTTCTTCATTTTGAGTGAATTGTCAATGATTAGTTATTGGGTTATCAAAACCCTTTTTCAGAGTTCTTTCGAGAAACTTAAAGTTCTTCGAGGCTAAAATTTTTTCTTTAAAAAACACTTTAGCCTCAAAATGAATGTGGAAGTTCATATTGAAGTTTAGTTTATTAATTTTTAATTGTCCATAAATTTGATTGCTTTGTAAATCTGTTCACTATAAAATGAACCCATCTATTTAATTAAATACCTGTGCATAAATAATCGGGGTTCGGTTTCTGAACGGCGAATAAAATTTCTAAAAATTTATGCAGAGCTACTCACTACAAGGATTGTTTTTTTATAAAAAATAATTATAAATCAAAGAGTTAATAAACAGAAGAGCGATTGATTATTTTATAAATAATCCTTGTAATTATTGTGTTTGAGTTAAGTATTAGTGAGATAGGTGTTGTTTGACTGAAAAATTAAAATTGAGGAGGCTCTTGCAAAACTATTCGAGGTTTGAGTTTTTTGAAAAAAAAAATTCAAACCTCGAATGGATGAAAACGAGGGCGAACACGCAGGTTCGCCCCTACTGAAAGACGTGAGATTTTGTAGGGGCAGAGCTACGTGTCTGCCCTCATCATAAGAGTTTTGCAAGAACCTCTGAGGTTTAAGTTTTTTTAGCAAATTGAAGCTCGAAAGTTATCTTTTTATGCCTATTATAAAATCAATAAATGATTTATGCAATATTTGTGCAATTTCCATCACTCATAACGGAGAACTGATTTCTATACGAAGTAAAATTAGAACCTTGATTTTATAATGAATAATTGAATTTTATGATCAGTAGCACACATTTTTTTCCTTCAATATCGAATGAGGATAATAGCCTAAATATTCAGGCTTGGGTGGAACGCATTGCCAAAGATCGCCCTCAAATTGAACAGCAAACCATAATTGACGCTTGTCTTTTAGCGCAAAAGGTACATCAATCTCAAAAAGGTGCTTCTGGTGAACCTTATCTTGTTCATGTTATCACTGTGGCTGATATATTGGCACAATTAGGTATGGATACGGATGTTTTGGTGGCTGCCATTTTGCATGATGTTGCCCTTGATAAGCAAATGCTTTTTGATATTCAAAAACGTTTTGGCGACATCGTAGTGCGCTTGGTTGATGGCGTTACTAAGATGAAGTTGATTGAGGAACTTAACGATAATTCACATAAAATCATCAATGCAAAACATCAAAGGGAACGTTTGCGTAAGATGCTACTGGCGATGGCTGAAGATGTGCGAGTTGTTCTTATTAAGTTAGCTGATCGCTTGGATAATATGCGCGTTTTGCATTATCAGCCAAAGGATAAACAACGGCGCGTTGCGCGTGAAACTTTGGAATTGTTTGCCCCCCTCGCTAATCGTCTGGGTATTTGGCAAATTAAGTGGGAACTTGAAGATTTGTCATTGCGTTATTTGGAGCCAGAAGTTTATAAAAAAATGGCCAAATTTCTTGATGAGCGGCGTGTTGATAGGGAAAAGTATATTCAGCAACTTGTAGAATATTTGTCTAAAGCACTTCTTCAGGCGGGTATTAAGGCAGAAGTTTCTGGTCGTCCAAAGCATATTTATAGTATTTGGCACAAAATGCGGCGTAAAGGGCTTGATTTTGATCAAATTTTTGATGTCCGTGCGATGCGTGTATTAGTTAATAATGCGAATGAATGTTATACGGCACTGGGTATTATTCATAATAAATGGCAACCGTTGCGTAATGAGTTTGATGATTATATTGCTAACCCAAAAGCGAATAGTTATCAATCTTTGCATACCGCTGTGATTGGTCATGAACAGAAGATTTTTGAAGTACAAATTCGTACTCATGCTATGCACCACCATGCAGAATTAGGAGTGGCTTCGCATTGGCGTTATAAGGAGAATGGGACTCAGCACGATAAAGATTTTGAACAAAGAATCACTTGGCTTCGCAGAATTTTACAATGGAAGGATGAAGATGGGGATGTGGGCGATTTTATTGATCGTTTTAAATCTGAAATCTTTGAAGATCAGGTTTATGCGCTTTCTCCTCAAGCTCAAATTATAGAGTTGCCGCAGGGGGCAACCCCATTGGATTTTGCTTATCATATTCATACTCAGTTAGGGCATCGTTGTCGTGGTGCTAAAATCAATAGTCGTATTGTACCGCTGACTTATACTCTTAAAAGTGGGGATATGGTTGAAATCCTGAGTTCTAAAGAGGATAAGCCGAGCCGTGATTGGATGATTCAACGAGCGGGCTACATGAAAACGTCTAAGGCTCGCGCTAAGGTGAGGCAATGGTTTAAAAAACAGGATATTCAGAAAAATATCATTGAAGGGCGAATTTTATTAGAACGTGTATTACGGCGATTCAATATAAAAAATGGCAAATTTGAACGATTTGCGCAGACTTTGTGCTTTAAATCTGTAGATGAGTTGTTAGCTTCAATAGGAAGGGGCGATACGACAGTTATTCAAATTGCAGAGACTTTTAAGGAGCAAGTCTTTCCAAAAAAGAAGTCGCTTCCAATCGTTGCTAAATCTGATTATACCTGTGGTATTCAGATTCAAGGTGTGGGTGGTTTGTTGACTCAAACGGCTCAGTGTTGTTCTCCTGTTGCTTATGATTCCATTGTGGGTTATATTGCGAAAGGGCGGGGGGTGATAATACATCGTCGCGATTGCCCTAATGCTTTACGTTGGCAAGATGAGAATAATGAGCGTTTGATTGAAGTCGAGTGGAGCCATCCTGATGGAGAGCGAACTTCAAACTATCCTGTCGATATTCATATTGATGCTTTTGACAGGGTGGGGTTATTGCGTGATATTTGTACCATTGTAACAGATGAAAACCTTAATATTCTTGCGACAAATACAAGTACCAGTCAACCTGATAATCGCGTTCAGATGATGTTTTCTTTAGAGGCGAATAATCTTGATCAACTTAGTCGAGCTTTGGGAAAGATTGATAATTTGGCTAATGTGATGAATGTGTGGCGTAAGAATGGTTAATGATTAATGGTGAATGGTGAATGGAGTTCAACGCTTCAGCTTTGTTACTCTTTTTGGAGTACAACGCTTCAGCTTTGGATTCTTTATTGGAGTACAACGCTTCAGCTTTGGACTCCAATTTTAACGCTTTGATTTTTAAACAGTTTTTTTATTTCTCGTTCCCAAACAAAGTTTGGGAACGAGAGATAGTATGAATCCCACAAACGAGGTTTAAGAAATCCGATTTTTTGAAAAAACTCGGATTTCTAAGCTTGATATATATCCAGAATCATTGAAAAAATGTAACTACTCAGGGCAACCATAAAGGATTGCCCCTACAACAATATTCATAAATCGAGTGACGAAAA